>NZ_JAUBRO010000007.1:63150-128714 GCF_036701945.1 Microcoleus sp. MON1_C1
CACCCCACAAGACACTTCCAACAAGAAAATTCACTCTTTGTGGAACAGGCATCTTGCCTGTTCCCAGAAGCCCACAACAAACTTCCCACCAGAAAATTCACTCTTTGTGGAACAGGCCCAAAAGCCTGTCCCAAAATGAAACTTATATTTCATTTTACAGGGGTACATTTACCTAGCTGACTTTTTTTCCAAACGCAAGATATTTCCCCTAGCATTAGTACGGTAAACCCAAGTTTGCCTACCATCAGAAACCACAACCCGCCAACCTTCGACAATCATTTGACCGCACATTTCATCTGCTTTCGAGAGTCCTAAACAAGTATTCGGCCAACTTTGTCCGCTCGATTCAGTTACTTTCAACTTGTCAGCAGCAATGCCAGTGGAGTCCGACAACTCTCGGCGAACTGCTGCTGCTACGGTTGCGGGCAATTTGTTCGGGGGATTTTGGCGTGTAGCCTCGGCCAAATTGCCCGGTTCGGAAATTAGAGTATTAAGTGCCAATACCGAATAGCTGATTTTTGGGGGCAGCGCTGCTGAGGAAAATTGCTGCGCGGTTTGTTGCTGTTGCTTTTCCAACTGGGCAAGGGAATCTTTAAGAGCGCCCGCGTTCGCCGCAGCGGTGTGTCTTAGCGCCGGATACATTTCCCATACCAGAATTCCTGTCAGCACCAAAGCCAAGATTACAGGATTGGGCTGCTTTTGGTCTCGGTTTTTATTCTGGGGAAATTTATTGGTGGAGATTCTTTTCATCATACGCCCTCTGCCTCACTTTACACAATGCGCGATCGCTCCTGAACACTCAACTGCAGATACTTATTTAGGCACTTTTGCTGATGCTGCTAGTTCCTTTGTGGAGAACTAACTTGACTGCTGGTGCGGCCCAAGTATTTCCTACTCGCGGCCGGCAGTTGTGTTTCAGGAAACTTGCACTACCCAGTTATCACTTAATTTTTACTTTTTGTCTCGGGGTATTAAGAAAAATTTATGCTTAAGTAAATATTCTTAAAATCCTCTAATTGTGTCCCACAATCTCAGTACGAATGACTTTTCATCGTTCCAAAACTGCTAAAGGTGTTTGAGACTGCGGTAGGCGAGCTGAGCCGCCGAGATGAAAGGGATGCCACAAAACTTGTTGCAACAGGACGGAAACGCATTATAAACTAAGCTAGCTATCGCTGATTAATTGTATTAGCATTATTGTTTTTTAGAGCGATAGTCCCGGGAAATACTTTAGTAGCAAACGCTAGTTTTTTAGTTCAATTTTTTTGAAACCTATCGATTATGAGTAGAAAATCCCTGGGAATCCATTTAATGAATCGGTTGAGCTATCCTCAAAAATTTACCCTAATCGGTTTTCTATTTGCAATACCGTTAACCTTAGTCATGTACCTGCTGATTTCCGAAATTAATAGCAGGGTTGATTTTGCCCAAAAAGAAATCTACGGTAATGAATACCTGCGCCCGCTTCGCCATTTGAGGCAATACATACCTAAACTTCAACTGTTAAATTATCAGCCTTTAAATACAAATTTAAGCGCGCAAGAAGATACGATAGCAGATTTAGAAGCCAAGATTGACGCGAACTTTCAATCCCTGCTATATACAGACCGTCAGTTAGGAAAAGAATTAGTTTCTAGCGAGTATTTTAATAAAATCTATCACAATTGGCAAAAATTTAAACTTCGTCGCAGCCAGTGGAGTAGAGAAACTTACGATTTTGTATGTCAAGGTTTAACAGAAGATATTAATAGATTGAGCGCTCACGTCGGCGATATCTCCAATCTCATATTAGACCCTGATTTAGATACCTATTATTTGATGGATGCTACTTTGCTGAAGATTCCAGAAATGCAAAAAATTTTATCAGAAATTAGACTAATTTCTCAAAAAAATAGTTTGGTTTCCTATGTCAAACCTGAAAAAAGAGCAAAGCTGATTACTTTGGCTGGCAAATTGAAAGAACTTAATCAGGATTTAGCAATCAATATGGAGGTAGGATTTAGCAATAATCGTCACGGGAATCTGCGATCGAAATTAAGCGATAAATTGACAAAATTTAACTCGGTAGTAGATCTCCTAACGGCGCAACTAGATAAACTGATTAATCCCACAGCCGTAGTGGAATATTATGCCTATCTTGATGGAAGCGATAGAGTTCTGGATTCGAGTTTTGAACTATGGGACGAAACTTCTAATGAATTAGACTTCTTACTGCACAAACGTATTGAGAGTTTTATTACAAAAAAAATTCTTATTTCGGTTTTGGTGTTAATAACCTTACTAATAGTTATTTATTTATTTGTAGCTTTTTACAGAAGCGTTATGCAAACTGTATTTGTCCTAGACGAAGCCTCAAAAAAGATGGCAAGCGGCAATGTCGATCACAAAATTATTTTGGATAACAGAGATGAACTGGGGCAAGTTGTGGCTGCGTTTAACAAAATTGCCGATGCCTTAGTTGCTGCTAATCAAGAAATTACTGTTCTCAACGATCGCTTAAAAGCTGACAATCTCCGAATGAGCGCAGAACTAGACGTTACTCGCAAGATTCAGCAGATGCTGCTGCCGAAAGACCGAGAACTCAAGGAAGTTACGGGCTTAGATATTGCGGGATTTATGGAAGCTGCCGATGAAGTAGGCGGCGACTATTACGACGTACTCCAGCACAAAGGTAGAGTGAAAATTGGCATTGGCGACGTGACGGGACATGGATTGGAGAGCGGCGTTGTAATGATTATGGTTCAAACGGCAGTCCGAACTTTGCTCGCTTACAATGAATCAGACCCGGTTAAATTTTTAAGCGCTATTAACAGTGTAATTTACGATAACATCCAGCGGATGAAATGCGACAGAAACGCTACCCTTGCCTTGCTCGACTATCAGCAGGGAATGCTGAAGTTGAGCGGCCAGCACGAAGAAATGATTGTAGTGCGGTCGAACGGTTGTGTAGAGCGGTTTGATACGATCGATTTGGGTTTCCCGATCGGACTGGATGCAGATATTGCTGAATTTGTTGCTGAAACAATTGTGCAGTTGTATTCAGGAGATGTGGTAGTGCTGTACACTGACGGGATTACGGAAGCTAAAAATATGGATAAACTGCTTTATGGTTTAGAGCGGTTAATTAAGGTAATAGAGATTAATTCGCAGCGTTCGGCTGCCGAAATCAGGCAGGCTGTAATTAACGACGTGCGATCGCACATCGGCGAACAAAAAGTTTTTGATGACATCACATTGCTGGTACTCAAACAAAAATAACTACTTGGATATCTCTTATAAAGTTTAAAATATATTCAGTGATCCCACTGATCTCAAACTTTAGCTCTCACATCGATATGACCCAGATTTTCGGCAATTTCATCGAGCAGCCCGCTAGTCAAGAATACTTAATAATTGGATTTTCTCCGAGTTCGGTTCCTCTCAAGCAGCGGTGGCGGAACAACGGTTTGTCGGCGGATTTTCTGGCTGACTACCTGACGACTTTTTTTCCGCGCAACGAAGACGAGCCCTCGACAATTGAAAGACAAGCTGAAATAAAAAGCGCTGTTAGCTACATTGCTAACGAGTTATTGGAAAATGCCATGAAGTTTAATGATGAAACCTCGGAGTACCCGATCGATATTAAACTGCAATTAGAGAGCGACGGTGTGATTTTCTCAGTTGCTAACAGCATCTCTCCGCAAGCTGTGGACAAGTTTCAGGCTTATATTCAGCAGTTGCTGTCTTCGGAGCCAAGCGAACTTTACCTTCAGCGGCTGGAAAAAAATGCTGCTGACGAAAGCTGTACCAATTCTGGATTGGGTTTGTTGACCATGCTCACCGATTATACCGCCAAACTTGGCTGGAAATTCCAGACCGTGCACCAAGATCCGGAAGTAATTGCGGTGACAACTATGGTGCAATTAACAGTATAAGCAACGCTGGCGATCGATAATATCTAAGGGACTTTTTTTTGTGGCTATGGAAATTAATACACGAGATTACCAAATCTGTTACGATCCAGCAACGGCAACCGTGAGTTTTCTTGGATCTCTAAGGCTGAGCGGGCCTGCAGAGTACACGCCGATAGCGGAGTTGCTGGCGAAGGTTGCCGACGTGGAACCGATGAAAATTACCCTAAATTTGCAGCAGTTAGAATTTTTGAACAGTTCTGGCATCAATATGCTATCGAAGTTTATTATCGAGGTTCGGAAAACAGCCAGGGTGCAAATGGCGGTACAAGGTTCTCAAAGCATAGCTTGGCACGGTAAATCTTTGAAGAATTTCCAGCGCCTAATGCCTGGTTTGGAGTTGGATTTTTTCTAGAAACACGATTACTTTTAGGGTGCGAGCTGTTGAGCAATTTTTTGTTAGTCGAGGCGCCAATTCTCGAGTTATGCTGGAAGAACAACCATCTAGAGAACAGCTACTTTTAGAGATTGAAAGATTGCGCCAGCAAGTGGAAGACTTGAAGGAGGAAAAAGCGGATCTGGAAATCTTGCTGGAAACTACTGCTGAACATTCCGATACGGTTGAAACTGAGTTGCGATCTCGTGCATTCGAGGCGGTGCGCGAAGGCGAAGTCAAGCTGGCTCAATTTCTCGAAGCGATTCCCATAGGTGTGCTCGTGCTGGATTCTCAAGGCAGACCTTACTACGTAAATCAGGCCGGACAGCAGTTACTCGGTCAAGGAGTTTTGCCATTAAATGCAGTTGAGGATTTGTCAGAAAGTTATCAAATTTATATGGCGGGAACTGACACTATTTACCCTTTCGAGAAGTTGCCGATCGTCCGAGCTTTGAGGGGCGAAAACGCGACGGCTGAGGATCTGGAAATTCATCAACCCCACAAGAAAGTTCCCCTTGAGATTTGGGGAACGCCAATTTTTGACGAGGGTGGCAAAGTTGCTTTTGCGATCGCAGTTTTTCAAGATGTTACGGAACGCAAAGAAGCTGAAGCCGATCGCCATTTATTTATTAAGAAACTATTTGACCTTAATCAAAATTTAGAAAAATCCCTGGATGCCGAATCAGAGTTAACGGATGCCTACGGTAGATTTGTGCCTCACCAATTTTTAAATTTGTTGGGATATGAAAGTATTATAGATGTCAATTTAGGCGACCAAGTGCAGCAGGAAATGTCGGTGCTATTTTCGGATATTCGCGATTTCACGACGCTTTCAGAAACTATGACTCCCCAACAAAATTTTAAATTTATCAATGCTTATCTTTCGCGGATGGAGCCTGCCATTACTAGCAATAACGGGTTTATTGACAAATACATCGGCGATGCAATTATGGCTTTGTTTAGTGACTTTGCAGATGATGCAGTGAAAGCGGGTATTGCAATGCTAACTCTCCTAAAAAATTACAACGAATACCGTCAAGGCGTCGGCTACATCCCAATTCAAATTGGAATTGGCATCAATTCGGGTTCTTTGATGCTGGGGACAGTCGGGGGTAAAAGCCGAATGGACAGCACTGTGATTAGCGATGCTGTTAATCTAGCATCTCGCATTGAAGGATTGACCAAAGATTACGGCGTACCTCTGTTAATTTCTCAGCAGACTTTGGAACGGTTGCGAAATCCGAACGATTATGCTATTAGGATTGTGGATAAAGTACAGGTAAAAGGAAAATCTCAATATGTCGTAGTCTATGAGGTATTTGATGCAGATCCGCCGGAAATTCTGTCGGCCAAGCTAGCAAATTTGCCTGTATATAATGAAGCTATGTTACTGTGCGATCGCAAGGATTTCCGAGAAGCGGGGAAATTGTTTGAAGAATGTTTGCGGACAAATCCGAGCGATCGGGTAGCTCGCATTTACCTGAAACGCTGTCGGGATTGGCGATCGCTCCTCAAAGGAATTTAAAGCAAGTTACTCGATTTTAGATTTTTAATTTTAGATTTTAGATTTACTCCACAGATGAATCTGGGAGATAGAAGTTTGATCTAAAATTTTGAGCTGCTTACCGCACAATAATTCAGGATTCACGAGCCAGAATCCAGAAGAGATTCTGTGCGACAGGTAAGTCACAAAGTCATCCAAGCCCGGAGAGCTTTCTGGGATGAAGAAAACAGAAGCCTGTCCCGTGTTTAAAATCAGCCACAACAGCATTAACAATCGAGCTTTTAGGCACAACCCAGAGACTTTCAAGAAAATCCGGATCGTCCCCGATACCACACTGGTTTTTAGGGAGTATCTCACTTTTGCAGCCAAGCTAGAAATTGGAGTTTTGAGGCAGGAGGCAGAAGAAGTGTTTTTAGAAAAATTAAGATACTCCGGGTTTTTAAGGTGAAGCGTTTATATTTTCAAGCCACTACAACTAAAATATATCGGGAGAGTGATGACTGAGCTCCGGAATCTGTCAAAGGTGTAAAATATAAAAAGCTTTATACCTGTTAATTCTGAGGCCTCTCAAAAAAATAGAACGGCTGAGGGCGGAACGACCAGCGATCGATAATTGGGGGCGAGAACTGGGGCAAGCGCTGAAGCTGTCTCAGAAAAAGTTGGCGGATGAATGAGGGATGACCATTCCCACGATTAATTGTTGGGAAAACGGACACGCTACCCCTTCTCGCTGGGCACTCAAGCAACTTTACATCTTGCTGGATGAGTTAGGTAATTCGCCTTACTGCATTCGCGAAGCGTTGCAGTAAGGCGCAGCGAGGAAGATATTTTTCGGATAAGGAGTACAAAGGGTGAGTTTAGAGGGAATCAACAGCATTTTCAGAGTTCGACTATTTCCCTATGGGGTGGCGACCTTCTCTGTGGCTCTGGCACTGGGGCTAACGCGATCGCTTTTACCGTGGATCTACCCAACCACGACGCCCCTGTTTTTCATCGCGGTGATAGTGAGTACCTGGTATGGCAGTTTCGGGGCCGGGTTGCTGGCAACAATTTTATCCACGCTGGCAATCAACTATTTTTTTATTGAGCCGTTCTATTCGTTACAGAGCGCTAATCTACAGACAATAGTTCGGTTGGGTATGTTTTCGATCGCGGCAGGATTGATCGCTTCACTCAATCTATCGTGGCGCACTGCTATAAAAAACGCGAAAGCAGCCTTGCAAAATTTACAGCAGGCAATGGAACTAGAACAACGGGTGCAGGGCGAAGCAGCACAAGCTGCGGTGACTGAGGCAAAAGAACAGCTAGAAACGGTACTTTCTAGCATCAACGATGGGTTTTACATCCTCGATCGCGATTGGCGCTACACCTATGCCAACGATCGCTACTGTGAAATGGTTGGAATGCCGCGGTCAGCGATTCTGGGTCAGAACGTTTGGGAGCTATTTCCCGCTGCCGTTGACACCGATGCTTATGTGCAGTTTCATCGGGCAATGCGCGAACAAAAGCCGCTCCAGTTTGATTATCTCTACTCTCCTTGGAATGGTTGGCACGACCATCGAATTTACCCTTCGCCCAGTGGACTGACCGTTTTGCTTGCTGACATCACCGATCGCAAACAGGCGGAACTCATCCTAATCGAGCAGAAACGACTGCTGGAGTCGATCGCATTCGGACAGCCACTAGACGACTGTCTGGCAGCCGTGTGTGGCTCAGTATCCAGGCTAAATCCGGGTACCCGCGCCTGCTTCCTGCTAGCCGACGCTCGGCGACTGACGTTTAACGCTTCCATTAGTCCAGACTTTCCACCGTCTTTTGGTGAAGGACTCAAGGATGCTCCGATTAACGATTTGTGCATTGGAACCTGCGGCGAAGCAGTGTATTGCGGTCAGCCCGTGACCTGCGCCGACATTGCCAACGACGATCGCTGGTCGCAAGCATGGCGAAATTTATGCGTGGCTCATGGCATTCTAGGGTGTCATTCTCAGCCCGTGATCGGGCAGGACAATGTAGCTATGGGGTCGCTGATGCTTTGCTTTAGCGAGACGCGGAGGCCGACGGATTGGGAATATAAACTCGCCGAGTTCGGCACGCAAGTTGCCAGCATCGCCTTCGAGCGCGATCGATCGTTCCAGGCGTTGCGTGAGAGCGAAGAACAGCTCCGACTGGCTTCCGAAGGCGGAAATTTGGGTTTGTGGTATTGGGATATAGAAACAGACACGCTGAGTTGTACGGATAGAGCCAAAGCGATGTTTGGTTTACCCGTGGATAAGGCAATGTCGGTGCAGGTGTTTTTAGAAGCCGTGCATCACGACGATCGCCCATTCGTTCACACCGTACTCACTGAGCTAAAAGCGAATCAAGCGCATACTGAAATAGAATATCGGACGCTGTGGGCAGATGGCACCGTTCGTTGGATTTTGGCAAAGGGCGATTGCGCCTACAACGCTGAGGGAATCATAATTTCGACGCGGGGCGTATTGCTCGACATCAGCGATCGCAAACAAGCCGAAGAAGCGTTGCGTCAAAGCGAAGAGCAGAGTCGGAACATTCTGGAAAGCATTGATGATGGGTTCTTTTCCCTGGATGAGAATTGGCGTTTCACTTACCTGAATCGGTCAGCGGAACTTCTGCTAGACCGCACTTCGGGCGATCTGATTGGGAAGAATTTGTGGGAAGAATTCCCAGGACTCGGTGGCAGCGAGTTTGAGCGGGTTTATCGGCGCGTGGCCAACGAGCGCGTGGCTTTATCAGTCACGGCGTTTTATCCCGACCACGATCGGTGGTATGACGCTCGCACCTACCCTGCAGCGAACGGGATTACCATTTATTGCCGAAATGTTACCGATCGAAAACTTGCCGAGGAGGTATTGCAACAACGAGAAGCAGAACTTCGTTTAGTTACCAATGCCGTGCCTGCCTTGATCACCTTTGTAGACTCAGACCAATGCTACCGCTTCAACAATCGAGCATATGAAGAATGGTTTGGACATCCGGCCGCGGAAATCTATGGCAAGCACCTCCGAGAGGTTTTAGGCGAAACTGCCTATGAAGGGATTCGTCCTTATGTTGAGCAAGTCTTGGCAGGAGAGGAAGTGACCTTTGAAACCCAAATTCCCTACAAAGATGGTGTAACCCGTTATGTCAATGCAACCTATGTTCCCCGCTTCAATAGCCAGGGAAAAGTTGAAGGGTTTGCAGCACTGGTCAACGATATCACCGCTCGCAAACAAGCCGAAGCCACACTACGGGAGAGTGAGGAAAGGTTCCGGCTGATGGCAGATGCTGCCCCTGTGATGATTTGGATGGCTGGCACCGATAAACTCTGTAATTACTTCAACCTCCCGTGGCTAAACTTTACGGGACGGACGATCGAGCAAGAAAAGGACAATGGTTGGGCACAAGGAGTCCACCCCGACGACCTCGATCGATGTTTAGGCACTTATGTGACTGCCTTTGATGCCCGTCAACCGTTCAAGATGGAATATCGCTTGAAACGCTTTGATGGCATATACCGTTGGGTTATGGATGAAGCTGTTCCTCGCTACGGATTGGAAGGTGAGTTCTTAGGGTACATAGGCTCTTGTGTTGATATTGAAGACCACAAGCAAGCTGAGGAAGCCCTGCGCCAGAGTGAATCCCGCCTCCGTCTGATCTTTGAAAGCGCCAAAGATTATGCCATCTTCACCCTCGACCTTAACGGCATTATTGCCAGTTGGAACTCAGGGGCAGAAAGGTTGTTGGGCTATACCGAGACAGAAGCACTTGGTTGCTCGATTCGGATGATCTTCACGCCCGAAGATAACGAACAAGGACAAGCCGAGTGCGAGAGGCAAACGGCTCTACTGCAAGGACGGGCCGAAGACGAACGCTGGCACGTCCGCAAAGATGGGAATCGCTTTTGGGCCAGTGGATTGATGATGCCCCTGCTTAATGAAGCCGATTGTCCGCAGGGATTTGTCAAAATCATGCAGGACAAGACCGCACAACGGCAAGCAAGTGAGCGACTGCAATTGCTTTATGAAACTACCCGCGATCTGTTGAAGACACAACAGCCTCTGGCTTTGATGGACACGCTATTCCGCAAACTTTCAGTGCAACTCGATCTGCACTGTTACTACAACTTCATGGTGGAAGAAAAAGACAACCGCCTGATGCTGCATTTGAGAAACTACGACGGCCTCTCTGAAGAAAGGGTGCAGGCGATCGCATGGATCGAATTAGGTGAATATCTCTGTGGAGTCGTTGCCCAAACGCAGCAGCAACTAATCTTGAATCAAGCCCAAATTTCCACTCATCCAAATGCTAAAGCCCTCTTTGAAATGGGCATCACGGCTTACGCGGGTCAACCGTTAATCGCTCAAGGGCGGTTATTAGGAACGCTCTCATTTGCCAGTCGGACTCGGACGCACTTCACGCCTGCAGAAATCGAGCTGCTGCGCTCGACCTGTGACCAAATTGCGATCGCTCTGGAACGGGCAAGCCTGAACGATTCACTCCAGCAGCAAGCGGAACAGCTAAAACAGGCAAATCGGATCAAGGATGAGTTTTTAGCGGTACTATCCCATGAATTGCGATCGCCCCTCAATCCCATCCTGGGCTGGTCAAAGCTGCTGCAAACTGGCAAGCTGGATGCGGCGAAAACGGCACAGGCGTTAGCGACGATCGAACGCAACGCCAGGCTGCAAAGTGAACTGATTGAAGATTTGCTCGATGTCTCGAAAATTCTTCAAGGCAAGCTCAGTCTTAATATGCGTCCAGTCGATTTAGCTTTAACGGTGGAATCGGCGATCGAAACCGTCAATTTGGCTTCAGTTGCCAAATCCATTGATATTCGGACTGTGTTAGATCCTCAGGTGGGACAGATTTTGGGGGATTCGGGCCGTTTGCAGCAGATTGTTTGGAATCTTGTTTCTAATGCGGTCAAATTCACCTCAGCCGGAGGGCGCGTTGAGGTGAATTTGACTCGTGTTGGCAATCACGCTCAAATTACGGTGGCGGATACAGGGATTGGCATCGCGCGGGAGTTTTTACCCTACGTGTTTGACTACTTCCGGCAAAAAGATGGCGCCACAACCCGCAATTTTGGTGGCTTGGGATTGGGGCTGGCGATCGTGCGCCATCTAGTCGAACTGCACGGCGGCACCGTTGTCGCAGATAGCCCGGGTGAAGGGCTAGGAGCTACCTTTACCGTAAGACTGCCCCTATCAGGGAAGGTAAAGGGACAAGAAAACTCTCTTGCAGGACTTTCGGAACGATCGACTGCAGATGAACCGTTATCCGGGATGCGGATACTGGTTGTAGATGATGAGCCGGATATGCGAGACTTGATTTCCTTTTTGCTAGAAGATGCAGGTGCAGAGGTACTGACTGTTGCTGTCCCTCAAGAAGCCGTCACAGCGTTGACTAATTTCCAGCCAGATGTCCTGTTGAGCGACATTGGAATGCCGGGGATGGATGGCTATATGCTGTTGCGGCAAGTGCGAGCCTTACCGCCAGAACGGGGTGGGCTGATTCCCGCGATCGCCCTGACTGCCTATGCGGGCGAGTTTAATAAACAGCAAGCTTTGCAAGCTGGATTTCACCGACATCTGGCAAAGCCGATCGCACCGGATGAATTAATTAAGACGATCGCCGCACTTCTTAGCAAGAATACTCATGAGCCAGCCAGCTATAAAAATTGATCTGAAGGATCTCAAACCGATCGAACATCACCAAGCTTTTAAGTTGCTGTGGTTAGGCAGCGATATTTGTATTGCAGGAGAATCTACAAATAAATCCGGTTTCTAGTCTAACAGTGCGTAAGTCCTGATAATATAATCAATAATTTGGAGTGTCAAAAAAAGACGATGGGAATTAACAAGCAGCAGCCTAGAATACGTATAAAACCTTCAGTGATTAAAGCAATAGCTCTGTTCTTTCTGTGCTGCTTTTTAACTGCAAGTTGCGGACAGGGACCACGTAGATCGGTGACTGCGAGCGGCGAAAATGCTAATAACCGCGTTACTATTGGCACAACCTTGAAATTGCGGACGATCGACCCTGCAGACGGTTACGAAACCTTATCAGGACAATTGCTGCGAAATTTGGGCGACACTCTCTACACCTACGAGTCGGGAACTACAAAGTTAATCCCCCACTTAGCGACAGCAATGCCAAAAGTTAGCCAAGACGGATTGACATATACAATCCCCTTGCGTCAAGGAGTTATTTTTCACGACGACACACCGTTTAACGCCGCAGCAATGGAATTTTCCTTGCAGCGGTTTATCCAAAATGGCGGCAGTCCGGCTTTGTTGTTGAGCGATGCAGTGGAATCGGTGAAAGCGACGGGCGAATACGAATTAACTTTTCAACTCAAAAAGCCTTTTGCTGCTTTTCCTTCCCTGTTGACATTTTCCGGTATGTGTGCCGTTTCTCCAAAAGCTTACGAGATTGGGCAGGGTAAATTTAAACCCGATACCTTTGTGGGAACTGGACGTTACAAGCTGGCGAAGTACGGCAGCGATTCTCTCAAGTTTGACGTGTTTGACAAGTATTGGGGGGAAAAGCCGGTTAATCAAGGAATTGACATTTTGCTGCTTTCTAGTTCGTCAAATTTGTTCAATACTTTTCAGACTGGTGCAGTCGATGTGGCTTATTTGTCTCTGGATGCAGACCAAGTTCGCAGCTTGGACGAGGGAGCAAAAAAAGGTAAATGGCAGGAAATCGCGGGGGAAAGCAGTACGGTTAATTACATGACGCTGAATATGCAGTCTAAACCGCTGGATAAGTTAGAAGTGAGACAAGCGATCGCATCAGTGATGGATCGCCCCCTGATTAACGAGCGCGTACTGCAGGGACAAGCACAACCGCTTTACAGTCTGATTCCCACAACCTTGGACGTTCAAAAACCAGTTTTCAAAGAACTGTACGGCGACGCCAACACCGCAAAAGCTAAGGAACTTTTAACGAAAGCGGGATACTCGGCTACAAATCCTTTTGTTCTGCCAATTTGGTATGCTTCGGCTTCCAGAAAAAGAGCTTTAGTCGCCAGTACGATCGAGGCGCAAACTAAACTCAAAATGGACGGGATAATGCAGGTAGAAATTAACAGCGTTGAATCTCCGACTTTGTTTCAAAACATAGAGAAGGGAATTTATCCTGCGGTTTTAGTGGATTGGTCCGCCGACTTTTTTGACGCTGACAATTACATTCAGCCGTTTTTAGATTGTGCCACAGGTTCGGAGGCTGGGGGCTGTTCCAAGGGTGCCAGTCAAAGTCAGGGTTCGTTTTATTATAGCGATCGGGTAAATCAACTGATCGACCAGCAGCGCAAAGAAACAAACCCTGAAACCCGCAAAGGCATATTTGCCGAAATTCAAGACATACTGGGTAAAGATGTACCTTTCATCCCTCTTTGGCAGGATAAGGACTATACATTTGCTCAGAACAGCATCGCTGGGGTTCGTCTCGAACCGACGCAATCTTTTCCTTTTTGGTTCCTGAAGAAGCAATAATTCGTTACAATAATTTGGGGGAGTTGAAACGTCAATAATTATTGCATAATTTGTGCACAACAGGGTGATGATTGTCACAGTTTCTCAAAGAGACTGATCACCCTAACCTCTTTAATAATGTGGGATATTATTAAAAGAGAGATTTTGCTGAGGGTGGGTATATGAAACTTGGAATTTTAACAACAACAGGGCTGCTGATTGCGATGGGCTGGACCTCGGGAGTAAAGGCAGAAAACGTATCCCACGTCAAGCAACTATTAGAAACTAAAAAATGTAGCCAATGTGACTTGACGGGAGCGCAACTTGCTGGTATGAATCTGAGCGGGGCAGATTTGAGCGGTGCGAATCTCAGAGGTGCAAATTTGAACGGTGCAAATTTGGACGAAGCCAAACTGAACGAAGCCAATCTGAAACAAGCTAAATTGCAAGGTGCGAGTTTAATTGCGGCTAAAATGCACGGGGCTAATTTGGAGGGTGCGGATTTGAGCCGTGCTAATCTAAGTATGGCGGGTTTAGTGATTGCGAGTTTGAAAAATACCAACCTCACCAGCGCTAATTTAATCGGCGCTAATTTAGAAAGCGCCAATTTGGCGGGTGCAAACCTGAGAAATGCTCGCCAGTCTGTAGCGAATTTAGCGAATGTCAGCCTCAGAGGTGGTAGTTTGTCGGGAATGGACGTACAGGGAGTCAACTTGCGGGATGCAAATTTGACCAATGCAAATTTGAACGGTGCAAATTTGAACGGTTCGGACTTGACAGGTGCTAATTTAAAGAATGCCAATATGGCAAATGTAGATTTGAAAAACGCTTCTTTGCCGTAGGACGATCGCCAATTGCTATATCAAATTCTAGTCCTTAAGAAACTTAATATAACAACGTAGGGGCAATTCTGAAATTGCCCCTACAGTTTTAATTGTAGGATTTATCTTGTTTCCGATCGCTGGGTAGGTCAATCGATTTTAGATTTTAGATTTTAGATTGAAGCATTGACCCCACGTATTAATCCGGGGGCTTGTATCCTGGATGCTTTCGATCATTGTTCGGTGTGCGAAGCTTTTCCCTAGCGTCTGGGATTGCTTCATATTTGGATCTAGGATCAATCTTCCTCGTGACTATCTTGGGCGAAGCGGATAATGTCATCATCGCCGAGGTATTCACCATTTTGGATTTCAATCATCACCAGGGGTATAACGCCTGGATTTTCTACGCGGTGAGCAGTATTCATGGGAACATAGGTTGACTGTTTCTGCATGAGAATCGTCTCTTTGTCGTCGCAGATAACTTTAGCGGTACCGGAGACGACAACCCAGTGTTCGCTGCGGTGATAGTGCATTTGGGTGCTGATGTGATGCCCCGGCTTGACTTCAATGCGATTGATCTTATAACGATCGCCCGCGTCTATAACTGTAACTTGACCCCAGTAGCGGGTTTGTGTGCGATCGTCAATTTTTTCGATTGTGTCCACTGTTTCCACCATGCTGTTTATCTCGCTAACGGTGTCTGCAAAAATATCTGTAGTTGAAAGTATAGCAGGGATTAGGTAAGTGCGATCGATTTAAAGATTACTGAATTAGTCGCCACTCGCGAGCATCAACAAATTGTGACAAATGCCCCACATTTGTTGTCGCAATTAACACCTCATTGCCTTCACTGGCCTCCAATATTGCTTGAGCCGCCAAAATCACATCTCCGTCAAGTGCATTAGGTTCGGCTGTTGGTCTTCCTCTCCTTCTCGAATCAGCCCACAACTGAGCGGCTAAAAGCATTACCTCTGTAGTCAAAGGACGGTAGGGAAGTTGCGATTTAAGTTCATCAAGTCGTCTAATGCCTGCCGCCTTACCTGCACGAATTAATTCGCGCCTCACCTCATAGTCAGCAATTTCAGGGATCATTACAATGTAACCTTTCATGGGCAAAGATTGCAGCCAAAGTTTGCCCTCTTGATATAAAGGAGAGGTGGCTTTGGGATTGGTAACAATTCCTAACGGCCCAGAATCTAAGAACACTATTCTGCTCATGGAATGCTCTTATATATGCACGGGATTTTCTTCTAGTGCCTTGCGGAGAACTTCAGCGGTTTCTGTTTGCTCCTGTTCATCTCCATCGTCAACCCAAGACTGTAGCAATTTGCTCAGAGCTTCGTGCTGCTGTAGGGGATCGATGGTCTTAATTTCGTCTGTAGCTTTTATCGAAGTATCGGGGGTTCCTGGCTTCATTTCTACTGTTTCGCGAAATAGCCGAATCATCTGAAGTAAGTTTGGCCAATATTCTCTCGGAGTTTGCTGAATCTCCCGCAAAAAATCTACAATTTCTTCGCCTATGCGAGTTTCTGACGCTGAAGTTGCTGTCGCTTGGCTTTCGCTGATTAAAGCTTGCTCAGGCATAATCACTTTTCTCCTTTCTCAGATTTATATGAAGTTCAATTGATTTACTAAAAGGGGAGGGGGGCGGGTCGATCAATATCGTGGACGTGAATTAGAGATGCAGGCGTGAACCCTTACTCCTATTATAAACAAAGGGCGGGCTAGGGCCCGCCACACTTTTTACTTGCTCAACACACCATCGGGAATCCCCAAAATATCCTCAATGCGAGGCATATCTTCCAAAGCAATCACTCGCCCTTCATCCTCAAAACCAGCAATTTGATCGAAATTCAAATACCGATACAAATCGCCAGCAAAAGGATCGATTCTCTTCGACACAATGTCATTGTATTCTTCGACTGTAGGAATGCGACCTAACAGCGAACAAACGGCCGCCAATTCCGCTGAACCGAGATAAACTTGTGCATCTTTGCCCATGCGGTTGTTAAAGTTGCGAGTAGAAGTGGAAAAAACCGTTGTCGCATCTTTAACCCGGGCTTGATTGCCCATACAAAGACTGCAACCGGGCATTTCTGTGCGAGCTCCAGCGGCTCCAAAAATGCTGTAGAAACCTTCTTCTTTGAGTTGCTGTTCGTCCATGCGAGTGGGCGGACAAATCCACAGGCGAGTTTTCACTTCCCCTGCACCTTCCAACACCTTCGCAGTGGCGCGGTAGTGACCGATATTTGTCATGCAAGAACCGACAAATACTTCGTCAACGCGATCGCCCGCAACCTCACTCAACAACTTAACATTATCCGGGTCATTGGGGGCAGCCACAATTGGCTCTTTAATCTCGTTCAAATCGATTTCGATGATTTCAACGTATTCCGCATCAGCATCAGCCTCCAGCAGTACCGGATTTGCCAGCCATTCCTCCATCTTCGCTACCCGGCGCATCATCGTCCGCGCATCTTGATAGCCCCGCGCCACCATGTTTTTGAGCAGCGCGACATTGGAACGAATGTACTCGGAAACAGTCTCCACGCTCAGTTTAATCGTGCATCCAGCGCAAGAACGCTCGGCCGTCGCATCGGTCAATTCAAAAGCCTGCTCCACCTTCAAATTCGGCAAACCTTCAATCTCCATAATCCGCCCAGAAAAGATGTTTTTCTTATTCTGTTTCTCGACGGTTAGCAAACCTTTTTGAATTGCTACATAGGGAATAGCATTCACAACATCCCTGAGCGTTACTCCCGGCTGCAATTCACCTTTAAACCGCACTAAAACCGATTCCGGCATATCCAAAGGCATAACGCCCAAGGCGGCAGCAAAGGCCACCAATCCCGAGCCCGCAGGAAAGGAAATTCCCAAAGGAAAACGAGTGTGAGAATCGCCGCCGGTTCCCACTGTATCCGGCAATAACATTCGATTCAGCCAGGAGTGAATAATGCCGTCTCCGGGGCGCAAAGCTATGCCGCCACGCTGTGAAATGAAATCGGGTAATTCATGGTGAGTTTTGACATCAACTGGTTTCGGATAAGCGGCGGTGTGGCAGAAACTTTGAATTACCAAATCGGCGCTAAATCCCAAACAAGCAAGTTCTTTCAATTCGTCCCGAGTCATCGGCCCGGTGGTATCTTGCGAGCCGACTGTTGTCATGGCTGGTTCGCAAGATGTACCGGGACGAACGCCGGACAAACCGCAAGCTTTGCCTACCATTTTTTGTGCTAAAGTGAAGCCTTTGCCCGTATCTACTGGGATTGTAGGGCGGGTAAAAATAGTGCTGGGTTCTAGTCCTAAAGCTGCGCGGGTTTTGTCGGTTAAAGTGCGTCCAATTAATAGCGGAATTCGACCGCCGGCGCGAACTTCGTCTAGAATTGTGTCGGGTTTGAGAGTGAAGGTGGAGATAATTTCTCCGGCTTCGTTAGTGATTTCGCCTTTGTAGGGATGGATGGTAATTACCATTCCTGTTTCCATTTGGGAGACATCACATTCGATCGGCAATGCACCGGAATCTTCAGCGGTATTGAAGAAAATCGGGGCGATCGCACTTCCCAGAATATAACCGCCACTGCGCTTGTTGGGCACAAACGGAATATCATTGCCAATGTGCCACAGCACGGAATTAATCGCTGATTTCCGCGACGAACCGGTACCGACAACATCACCAACATAGGCTACCGGATGGCCTTTTTGCTTCAATTCTGCAATGGTTTGCAAACCCCCAGGCATCTTACTTTCCAGCATCGCCAAAGCGTGCAGGGGAATATCGGGCCGCGTGGTAGCATGAGGTGCTGGCGACAAGTCGTCAGTATTCGTTTCTCCAGGAACTTTGAAGACTGTAACGGTAATCGCTTCTGGCAACACAGGACGACCCGTAAACCACTCGGCATCCGCCCAAGAATCGACTACCTGCTTGGCGTAGGGATTTGTATCCGACAAAGCTATAACGTCGTGGAAAGCGTCGAATACTAACAAGGTTTTGCTCAGTGCCCGGGCTGCGGTGGCGGGAATGGCGACCTCGGCAGTGGGGTTGAGCAAATCGATTAAAGATTGGACGTTGTAACCGCCCATCATTGTCCCCAGCAGGTAAACTGCCCATTTGGGAGCAATTAGGGGGCTGTGGATTTCACCTTTAGCAATGCCAGTTAGAAAACCAGCTTTGACGTAGGCGGCGCTGTCTACTCCGGGCGGGACGCGATCGCGCAATAATTCTATTAAGGTTTCTTCTTCTCCAGCCGGCGGATTTTTCAGCAGTTCACACAGTTCCGACGTTTGCTGGGCGTCCAGCGGCAGCGGTGGAATTCCCAAAGCGGCCCGTTCGGCAGCGGTACGGCGGTAAGATTCAAGCATTTCTCCTCTCTCCTCGGATAGTATTCGGTGGTTGGCAAGCAGGTGACTTTACTTTTTAGATTAGGAGCTTCCGCTGCACATTGAGTAAAGTACCTCGCTCTTATAAAAACTTAACGCAACTTTAAAAACTGTAGATTGTCATACCAAAGATAGATGTGTTCTCCATTCGGAGTGTACGAGATCGCACTCCAGGCGAGCAGTGTAGAGGCCGTCTGTTGCATTGTTGTGGTTAAGATTAATGTGTTGTGGGCTACGATCGATCGTCCTCTGCATCCATCCCTAACAGCTAAAGCTAGGGAAGCATTTGTCAGTGAGCAATTATGCTCAGAATTTACTCGGATTGTGGGTACAAAACTCAGATTGGCGCGATCGAGGAATCATGCCGAGTGCCATATTTAGGCTCACCCACTCCCAAATCGCGAATTTTCTACTCCTAGAAAAGCAGTTTTTTTGAGTAATCTTACTGATTGACAAATGAAATTAAGTCCTTCAGTTGTTACCAATGCTCTGCATCGGAAATCGTCATTTACCACAAGTTTAAAAAAGTTGTCCTGCTAATGGATCGATTAAACAATGGAAAGTTTTATCCCTGAAAAGTCTGAAAACTGTCACGGCTGGGCCTCTAAGCCAGACTTGTACCAAGAGCTGCAAGGAACCAAAGAATTACTGCTGACGATCGCTCACTCGATGCCAATGCCACTGATCGTCAGCAGTCTGGCGGACAGCACAATTCTTTATAGTAACGATTTATGCCGTCAGGCTTTCGGGTTCACAGCCTTCAAGTCGATCGACGGCCAAAAAGCCGAAATACTCTACCACAAACCTGCAGATCGCCAGGAATTGCTGTTGCGGCTCGCCCGCAACGAACACGTCTGCGAGACAGAAGTCCGGCTTAAAAAAGCTGACGGCACGCTGTTTTGGGCAAGTGTATCGATGCGGTATCTGACATTGGTGTCGGGGAAAGCTGTTCTGTCGGTGTTCAGCGACATTACCGCTCGGAAACGAGCGGCCGCGAAAGAGCAGGAATTGCTCACGTCAATCCACTCGCGGGCCCGCCAGCAAGCGGCCGTCGCTTACTTGGGGCAGCAGGCCCTGGCCGAAACAGATTTGTCTGCACTGATGGACAAAGCTGCGGTTTTAATTGCTCAAACCCTCGACGTTGATTATTGCCAGTTGTTAGAACTGTTGCCCTCTGGTCATGCTTTTCTGCTGCGAGCGGGGGTTGGCTGGCAGCAGGGCCTCGTCGGCAGCGCTACTGTTGCCGCTTCTGCCCGATCGCAAGCAGGTTACACATTGCTAGCGGGCGAACCGACAATCGTCGAAGACTTGCGGGTGGAAACGCGCTTTAGCGAGTTGCCGCTACTGCACAACCACCGGGCTGTCAGCGGCGTTACTGTAATTATTCCCGGCAATCGAAAACTGGGAAGCAACTGGGGACAAGCAGAACCAACGAACAGTTCCTCCTCGCAGGCCTGGGGCATTTTGGGGGTTCATACCAGCCAAAGGCGGGTTTTCAGCCAAGATGACGTTTATTTTGTAGAAGCCATCGCCAACTTGTTAGCTGCGGCGATCGAGCGCATTGTATCGCAAGAGCGCTTACAAATGATGGAACGGGCGATCGAAAGTTGCAGCAACGGCATTGCAATCACCGACGCAACCGTTGCAGATAATCCGATTATTTATGTCAATCCCAGTTTTGAGCGGATTACTGGTTATCGCAGAGACGAGTTAATCGGCAAAAATTGCCGATTTTTGCAGGGCACAGACACTGACAGCCCCGCTGCCAAACAATTGCGAACTGCGATTGAAGAAGGCAGAGAATCTCAAGTTATATTACGCAACTTTCGGAAAGACGGCACGCCTTTTTGGCACGAACTGTCTATCGCTCCGGTTTACAACTCGCGGCGACACTTAACCCACTTTATTGGAGTACAAACAGACATTACCGACCGCCAGCGCTCGGAAGAAGAATTATTTTTAAATTCTCAAGCTTTAGCAACTTTTAGCGCTAATCTCAAACACTTGCACCGGATTACAACTTATCATTATCAAAACTTTGAAGAACTGGTTGACGATTATCTAACAGCAGGCTGTTTGATGTTTGGACTTTCTAGGGGCATCATGGCTGAAGTTGACCGCGAGACTTTTATTGTACGAGCAGCGAAAACTGATTTAGAATACTTAGTGCGAGGCTGTGAATTGAACCTCAGCGATACTTACTGCGCTGCCGTCATTCAACTTAACAAAACAGTTGCGTATTCTCATATAGGAGCAGAGCCTGAGATGCGCCAACATCCAGCTTATCAAAAATGCCCCTCGGAATCTTACATCGGGACGCCGATATTTGTTAATAACAAAACTTACGGCACTTTGAGTTTTAGCTCTAGAGAAATAAAGAAAAAAAAGTTTCAGTACGAGGAGATAGAAATTATAGAACTGATGGCTCAAAGTATTGGCAAAATTCTGGCGGTTCACCAAATGGAAGTCGAACGCCAGCAAGCTGAAAAAGAGCGATGCGAGTTGATAGTATCTCTCAAAGAAAGTGAAGAACGCTATCGCCGTTTAGTAGAACTATCTCCCGAAGCGATCGCAGTTCACAGCCAAGGGAAAATCGCCTACATCAATGCTGCCGGCGCTAAACTCCTCGGTGCGAGTTCTCCCGAGGCGCTAATCGGCTTTCCGGTATTGCATTTCGTCCATCCAAACTATGTGGAAACAGCCAGAGAGCGCATTCGGCTAGTCGAGACAGAAAATCAGCCGCTCGACCTTGCCGAACAAAAACTGATTCGGTTCGACGGACAAATAATAGACGTTGAAGTTGCCGGCATCCCCGCTACTTATCAAGGCTTGACCGCCGCCCAGATTATTATCCGAGATGTCACCGAGCGCAAGCGAGTAGAACGGGAACTGCTGCACGGCGCTTTTCACGATGCGCTGACAGGTTTGCCCAACCGCCTTTTGTTCCTAGACAGGCTAGGACAAGCCATCCGCCGATCCCATCAGTCCCCCGATTACAAATTTGGTTTACTTTTCCTAGATTTAGACCGCTTCAAAGTAGTTAATGATTCTTTAGGACACGTTTTAGGAGACAAACTGCTAATTGCCCTCGCGCAGCGACTGCAAACCTGCGTCCGGGTTTCTGATACCGTCGCCCGGCTGGGGGGAGACGAATTCACCATCCTGCTAGACCACATTCAGAGCCTCAGCGACGCCACCCTCGCAGCTAAAAAGATACAAACAGAACTGACGAAGCCGTTTCATCTTGAAGGGCACGAAGTATTTACCACGGCTAGCATTGGCATTGTTTTCAGTCGAGGCGACGCCACCGCCAGTGGCGAATCAAATTCGTACACTCACCCGGAAGAATTCCTACGCGATGCTGACATCGCTATGTACCGCGCTAAAGCTTTGGGTAAGGCCCGCCACGAAGTCTTTAATTTGGCGATGCACGACCAAACTATGTCGCTGTTGCAGTTAGAAACTGACCTGCGGTTGGCTATTTTGGGGAAGGAGGAATTAGGACAGAGCAAGGATCAATGTTCGCACTTTATTGTGCACTACCAACCGATTGTTTCGATCGCCAGCGGTGCGCTCGAAGGTTTTGAGGCCTTAGTGCGCTGGCACCACCCAGTTCGCGGTCTAGTTCCGCCGTCTACTTTTATCCCTGTAGCTGAAGAAACAGGTTTGATCGTGCCTCTGGGAGCCTGGGTGTTGCGGGAAGCTTGTCAGCAATTGCGGATTTGGCAAGAAATGTTAACGGAGCAAGAGAGAAGAAGTCCAATGGAAGTCGGAATAAGGCCCTTCGACTCCCTTTGGCTTCACTCAGGGCAAGTCGCTCAGGGTAACAAAAAGGAAGAAGGCGCTTCGACTTCGGTCAGGGTAACAACAGGGAAGATGGCAACGGGCAATGTAGGGGATTTAACTGATGTAACACATACAGGGAATGAGGAACACGGAACTTTTACTGAGGTTAGCCCCAGTATTGGTCACAGGGAAGAAAGAATCGGTAAAAAATTACCACTTCCCAGTTACCAATTCCCGATTACCGATTTCCACTCATCTATTACCAATTCCCAATTCCCAATTACCAATACTTCGGCTACGTTCAGTACAACTTCCCAGGTACCAATTCCGAATTTTAAATTACCAATTATTGCTCCTTCGCAATTAACAATGAGCGTCAATCTCTCTCCTAAACAGTTAGGTATGCCGAATTTAATCGAGGAAATCGATGAAATTTTAGCAGAAACGGGCTGCAATCCGAGCTGTTTAAAATTGGAGATTACTGAAAGCGCGATCGTGGAAAATGTGAAGAAAGCCAATATTGTGCTAGCCGAATTAAAAGCTAGAAATATTCGATTGTCGATCGACGATTTCGGTACTGGCTATTCGTCTTTGAGTTACTTGCACCGTTTTCCGCTGGATACACTGAAGATCGATCGATCTTTTGTGAGCCGCTTGGGGGCTGGCGAAAATGGTGACGACGGGGGTCAGCCTTTGCAGATTGTGCGGGCGATCGTAACTTTGGCTCACAATTTGGGATTGAATGCGATCGCCGAAGGTGTAGAGACAGGCGAACAGTTAGCGCAGCTTCGAGAACTCGACTGCGAATTAGCTCAGGGATATTGGTTTTCTAAACCTTTGGACAGTTCTGCCGTGACACAAATCCTGATAAATCTCGGTAATAGAGCAATTATGGACTGAGTGAGGTACAGATTGGTAAATAGTGCGTCACCCCGTGAAGACATTTTTGCTACAAACTCACAATCTCAAAACTGATGCACCAGAGAATAAATGGTGCATCAAAATTAGATTTTCGGTGATGATATCAAATCTGTTAGCATCGGAATTATAGCCATCCTAAATCATTTGTGAATTTCTTACTCCCTCCCCTTGATAAGGGGAGGGTTGGGGTGGGGTCAAAAATTTACGACTCCTGCAAGGATTGCTATATTCATATATCTATTCTCGGCATCTGCGTGAATCCGCGTTAATCCCTTGTCATATGCGGCCCGAGAAATTATCTTTTTCACACCGCCGATGACCGCAGATAAACACACATTAACGCAGATGAATTCTATCAATTCCGGTTGCCCCGTCCGTGATTGTTAACTATTGACTGGATTTTACGCCTGACGATGCTACCGGATTTGATCGGGTTGAAAATTACCCAACGGACGCACAGTAACGCTTTCGCAATGACCAATTGCCAATTACAACTTACCAATTCCCCATTAACAATTAGCTTTGAGGGGAATCTCGATCGTCAATTCTGTACCCTTTCCCGGCGAAGAACTGCATTTCAGCGACCCATTGTGTCTGTCTGTAACAATTTGATAGCTAATTGACAAGCCCATCCCAGTGCCTTTACCCACAGGTTTAGTGGTAAAAAACGGGTCAAAAAGGCGAGTGCCGACAGCCTCCGGTATTCCCGGCCCGTTGTCAGCAATCCGAATAATTACCTTGCCCGCTGGCGATATTTCAGTGCGGATGCGGATGTGGCTCGGCTGTTCCCGCATTTCCTCAGCAGAACGGCGCAGATCCCGTTCTTCCAAAGCATCCAAAGCATTGCTCAAGATGTTCATAAATACTTGATTTAACTGTCCGGCATAACATTCTACTAAGGGCAGTTGACCGTATTCTTTAATCACCTCAATTTCTGGATGATTGTGTTTAGCTTTGAGCCGGTGCTGCAAAATCATCAGGGTGCTATCTATGCCGTCGTGGATGTTGACTGCTTTCATTTCCGCTTCGTCCATGCGGGAAAATGTGCGGAGAGAAGCAACAATTTGTTGAATTCTGTCTGCACCGACTTTCATTGAAGAAAGCAACTTTGGCAGGTCTTCCATCAGAAAGTCGAGTTCAATAGTGTCTACTTCCTCTTGAATTTCCGGGACTGGATCGGGATAGTGATTTTGGTAAAGTTCGATCAGGTGGAGTAAGTCTTGAGTATAGTCGTTAGCGTGGGTGAGATTGCCGTAAATAAAGTTAACTGGGTTGTTAATTTCGTGCGCGACTCCTGCCACAAGTTGACCGAGACTCGACATTTTTTCATTTTGAATTAACTGCGATTGAGTGCTGGTTAATTGCTGCAAGGTTTGTTCTAATTCGAGAGCTTTATTGCGAGTTTGGGCGTAAAGATCGGCTTGGTTGAGAGCGATAGCCAATTGAACTGTAATCGCTTGCAACAATTCTACTTCGCTGTCGCTCCAATGCCGCACACAAGCGGAGTGGGAGCAGGTAACAACACTCAGGACTCCCGAAAGTGCCTGCATCGGAATTGCCAATATAGATTGGTAGCCCATAGAACGAAGAGACTTTCTCCAAACAGGGTCTGCGATTGCTTCGACATTATCGACTTGCAGCGTTTCTAGACGCAAGATCGGTTCTCCTAAAGCGCCCAATTCCGAAGCTTTATAGCGACCTATTAAATCGGGAAGTTCGGGAAGGCAAGATTCTTTAATAATTTCCCAGAAAGGTTCCTCCCCGTCGCAGCGATACCAGCTAAAGTTGCAACGATCGATCTGCAGGAAAGCGCGAATTTCTTGGACGGCGACAGCAATGATGCTGTCGAAATCGAGGGAATTACGGATTTGAGCGGTGAGACTGTTGAGCAATTTTTCTCGATCGGCCTGCTGTCTGAGTCGGGCTTCCGATCGCCTCAAGGCAATTTCTCCCCGCTTGCGATCGGTAATGTCTTCAGTGACAACTAATAGATATTGCGGTTTGCCATCAGCATCGAGAATTGCGCTTTTCTTCGTATGAAATATGCGAGTATCGCCTTCTCTTGTTTGAATCAGTTCTTCGGGAATGTCTACAATTTGCCCCCTGGCGAGCGCTTCCCGGTCTTTGGCGGTGACAAAGTCGGCTTGTTCTCTGGGCAAAACGTCGGAGTCCTTTTTGCCCATAACTTCTGCTGAACTGTAACCGAGCACCTGTTCGGCGACTGGGTTCCACAGTACAAACCGCAGTTCTTGGGCCTCCTTGACAACTACTGCGACGGGTATGGTGTTGAGCACTGATTCCATAAACTGTTGAGCCTGTTGCAGTTCTGCTTCTGCCTGTTTGCGATCGCTAATATCTCGGACGTTGGCAATGACGCTGAGATTGCCGTTGAGATGAATTCTGGACAGGGCAACTTCTGCATCAAAAGTTGAACCGTCGTTGGGACGCCTCGCTTTCCATTCCACGCGACCTGTTTCGCCGGCTAATACTCTTTCCCAAAGTTCTCCCATTTGTTCAATGGGATTGTCGCTACTTGAATAGTCATTTTTAGTTGATAATTTTGTTGCTTGTTCCTGGCTCACTCCGTACATTTCTAACATTCGATTATTGACATCGAGAATGTTGCCTTCTAAATCGTGAATGAAAATAGCATCGTAGACATTGTTAAATATGGTTCGCAGGTTTTGCTCGGAAACTTGCAGCGCTGCTTCTGCCTGTTTGCGATCGCCAATTTCTTGTTCTAATTGGGTGACTGCTTGGGAAAGTTCGGCCGTGCGCTCGCTCACTCTGTCTTCCAGCTCGGCGGCTGCTTGTCGCAGGGCTGCTTCGGCGGCTTTGCGATCGGTAATGTCGATCACCGTACCGAACATTTTTACCACCTTGCCGTTCACATCGGTTTCCGCTTGGCCCACGGCGTTCACGTGTCGCAAGATGCCGTCGGGACGGTAAAGGCGAAAGTCAAAATCAAAAGGGATGCCTGTTGCGAGTCCCCGCTGCACTTGAGTTTGCCACAATTCCAAATCTTCTGGATGAATCAGAGCGACCTGTTCGGCTAGGTGGGGCGCGATGGGGGCCGGTTCGAGTCCGAAGATGCGAAAAAGTTCTTCCGACCAAGTGAGGGTTTCGGTGGCTGCGTCGAGTTCCCAATTGCCGACGTGGGCGAGTCTCTGGGCTTCTTGTAGCTGCCGCTGGCTTTGGCGGATGGCGGTTTCGGCAACTTTGCGATCGGTAATGTCGAACAATACGCCGCAAAATACGATTTCGCTGTTCTCGCTGCGGGTGGGCATGGAGTCGCCCTGCCACCAGCGAATCTCACCGTCGGGCTTGACTAACCGTCCTTCGTAGTGCCAGGGAGAGAGGTTTTCTACGGCTTCGTTGACGGAACCGATGTAACTCTCCAAGTCTTCAGGGTGGATGCGAGAAATGAATGTATTGATGTCTTGCATCATTTCTGCTGCTGTAACGCCGCTGATATCTTCTATGCGATCGCTCATGTAGTCAATGCGCCAAACTCCCTCACGGTTGCAAAACTGGAACAAGGCTCCGGGCATGGTGGCCGCGATCGTCCGAAACTTGGTTTCGCTGGCACTGAGGGCGGCAAAAGTCTGTCGCAGTTCGGCCGTGCGTGCTTCTACTCGGCGCTCTAGTTCTGCGTTGGCGTGTTGTAAGGCTGCTTCTGCTCGCTTGCGATCGGTAATGTCGGTAGCTGTACCCGTGGTGCCGAGGAAGTTTCCGGTTTCGTCGTAGAGGGCGATCGCGTTAAACATCAAATGTTTCATGCTGCCGTCTTTGGCGATGTGGGTGCTTTCGTACTGGAAAACTGATTCTCCGGCAAACAGGCGGGCGAAAACTTCTAAATCTTTCTGGCTTTGTTCTGGTGTCGCAAAGTCGGAGAACGACCTACCGATCATTTCTTCTGGTTCGTAACCGTAAATGTACTTAACTGCTGGGTTGACGAAGGTATAGCGTCCTAAAGCATCGACCGACCAAATCATGTCTTGGGAGGTTTCTACCAGGCTGCGGTATTTGCTTTCACTGGCTTTGACGGCTTCTTCTGTTTTTTTGCGTTCCGTCATGTCGCGGGAGACGCCGACAGTCATGACAATTTGGCCGTCTGCGTTGCGAATCGGTGTTTTGACTGTGCTGAACAGCAGCACTTCTCCGTCGTAGCGCGTCACCGGTTCTTCGGAAATTTGCAGAGTCTGTCCGGTTTCAAATACGAAGGCGTCATCTTTGATGTACTGGAGAGTATTGTCGGTATCGGCGAAAGGTGCGTCTACTATGTCTTGAAGTTCCTCTTCAGTCATGCCGTAATAGTCGCGGAACGCTTGATTTGCCCAAACAATTTTGGATTTGGGGCCTTTGACTAATACCATATCGCCGATCGAATCGAGAATTTGGTGATATTTTTCCTCGCTGTCGCGGAGTTTCTGCTGTGCCGCTTCGATTTGTGCTATTTGCCTCTGGGTTTGCAAGTGCAGTTCGGCTTGGTGGATGGCAACTGCTAAATGGTCGCCTACTTGTCTGGCAAATTCGATTTCGTCTTCTTGCCACTGGCGGGGTTGACCGCAGGAGTGAATGCACAGCAATCCCCACAGGTGTTGCCCTTGCAGGAGCGGTACGACTAAGTTGGCTCGGATTTGAAATCGCTTGAGGATTTTGAGGTGACAAGGGCTCAACCGGGCTTTGTAAATGTCCGTGACTGCTTGAACGTATCCTTTGGCATAGTTGGCGGCAAATTGTTCGCCGAAACAGTAGTCGCTGACTCTTGCTCCCAAAGATGGGCTGTATTGGGGCAGTACGTCTTCGGACACTACTTCGCCCTCATTCCATTCGGATTCGGGAAGAAAGCGGTAGACGGCGACTCGATCGGCATTTAGGAGTTGCCGAACTTCGGTGGCTGTGATTTTGAATATTGTTTCTAAGTCTAGGGATTCACGAATTTTGCTAATAACTCCCATCAGCGCTTGCAGCTTTTTGAACCAGGTTTGAGACTGCGTTTGTCTTTCTAGGTGAGCTAGTTTCTCGCGCAGGTTGCTGACTTCGTGATACAGGTATTCATGAAACATAATGCTTTTTCTTTAGTTATTTTGCGGTTTGTTATCAAGGTTGATGGCATCTCAATAGCGCTCTGCAAGTTGAGCCTGGTAACTCAAAAAGGCAAAGAACATATTCTCCTCCTTCTGCTAGCACTTAGCAGCTACTCACGCTGCATTTCCGTATTTTTTCTAGATTGAATGGTCAATCGACCATGTTAGCTCCTGTATTTTTACTGAAAAAATGGCATAATTTGTTACTTAATAAATTGGTAATTATTGAGAAGAATGGCAACCAAGCTTAAACATAAACCCGGTTTCTTAAGGTAATTAAGTCAGGGAATTTCCGAAACTGGAAACAAGAAACAGCCTTTCATACCAGGAGCCTGGGGAGCATCCTGACTAATTTTGACATTTTTTTCGCTCGCCTTCGGTTGCAATTGTCACCTTTTTATTATTACGGCCAACTCGATCTATGGTTTCCTTGGTTGGGCGCTCGAATATCCTGTTGGGAGCGCCTGTATGAAAATTTGTTTAAAGTTAGGCGCTCGCCTTTTCTATGGTTTTCGCTAATTCTCGATTTATCTGTCCTAAATTAAATTTAATACAGACTTTCGGGCAACCCGATATTTTAGAGAATTTTCCTAGCCTTCTAATTGTTTTATGCTATCGATTTGATTTTTTAAACTTATTAAAATCCACCGCAGCAGAGATCAGTTTTAAGTTAAACACTTGAGGTAGTTGCAGAGTATGGTTAAATTGGCTGAACTCAAGGGCGATTCCCTACCCTTCACCGAACGCACCCGGGTTCGGGATAGCTTCGCTTTACGAACAGTTTTTACCCAATTTTTGCATTTTTTGAGAAGTGTAGAAATTTTTAGATAATACTAAGATTTAGGGTATCACATTTTTGACTAAAGTCAAGGTCTTTCAAGCTTGATGAACAGAAATGGGGATCGCGAGGATTAAAGTTTGGGCAAAGTAATGATAAATTGCGTATAAACTCGCATTGCGCTTTGTATATTTAAAGTGCCACCCTGCTGTCGGGCAATAATATCGCGAGTCAGAGACAATCCAAAACTGATGGCTTCTGCTGTCGGTTTAGTAGTAAAGAAAGGCTAAATTTTTTCTTTGCTTTTTAGATAAATTCCGAGGTTGTTTTCGCGGATAAAAAGTTCAAGTGCTTTTGCCAGTTTTGGCATTTTTACCAAATTTTGGATAATATCGTTTCCGGTTGCATCGGAATGATACCGAGGAGACGGCTTGGCCGTCCCTACCCCGATTAATTGTAGGGACTTAGGCCAAGCCGTCTCCTGACAGCAGGTAATATTAATTCCGATGCTACCGGAGTTGATATAATAAAACTTTCAGTTTAGCGATCGGTTCCTTGCTGCCATTTTTCTGCTTTTAAAATGCAGCATAAAAAGCATTTTCAATGATATTTATAAAAGCGGGATTGAGAGCCAGTAAGCCTATTTCAGACCGAGCGATCGCACTGCCATACTCGATATAAATTATTATATTGAAGTGGCGAGCAGGCTGCTCTGATCGACGAACTGCTAAAAACTTAAGAAGCCGTTTTCAGTATTGCCCTGGCTTCCTCAATATTTTGGGCAACCAATTTGCCCGACTCGATAAAGGCTGCTCTTTCAGTATCGCTGAGTTCGAGTTCCACTATTTGTTCGACTCCCTGATATCCCAAGCGGCAGGGCACTCCTAAAAAGATATCTTGCAGGCCGTATTCGCCGTGCAAATAAACGCAGCAAGGCAAGAGTCGCGACTGATTAAATAAAATAGATTCTACCATCAAACAGACAGCAGATGCGGGTGCAAAATAAGCACTACCAGTCTTCATCAATTCTACAATTTCTGCGCCGCCGTGGCGAGTCCGCTGTACGAGTCGATCGATCGCGCCAGCATCCATAAGTTGATTGATGGGAATACCGTTGACAGTAGAATAGCGGGGCAAAGGAACCATCAAATCGCCGTGAGAACCGATGACAGTTGCATTGATTTCAGCAATTGAAACGCCCAATTCCATTGCTATAAAAGTTTCAAAGCGGGCGGAGTCGAGAACTCCCCCCATCCCCATGACTCGGTGTTTGGGCAAATCCGCTGCTTCCCACGCTAAATAAGTCATGATATCTAGGGGATTTGTCACTGTGATTAAGATTGCTTCGGGAGAATGCTCGATCGCCTGTTTTGTGGCTTCGGTGACAATTCGAGCATTGATTTTAATTAAATCTTCCCGATTGATACCGGGTTTGCGCGGCACTCCGGCGGCAATTACTATAATATTTGAGTTGGTGGTATCTCTATAATCATTTGTACCGACAATTTGGCGATCGTGGCGTTCTACTCCCCTGGCTTCCATCAAATCCAAAGCAACGCCCTGCGGCCAACCCTCCACAATATCTAGCAATACTACATCTGCCAGATTTTTCTCAGCAATTCGCTGGGCTAACGTACTGCCGACTTTGCCTGCACCAATAATTGATACGCGGTTTGATGGAGAATTCATTGGATTTTAGATTTTAGATTTTAGATTTTAGATTTTAGATTTGAGCAATGAGCTTAATTGGGGAAAGGTGCGCGGTGTGCACCCTTCGCTACATTAAGAACAGTGATGTTTAGTTTTGGTGAGTTAGTTAAAATCTTCGAGTTGGTCTACCCGCAGCCAAATATTGGGGGTGGGTACTTTGCCAAATTTGACGAAGGCATAGTCGCCGCGAACATCCATCACTTCGCCCTTTGTTTCAAATATATACGAGGAAAAGCGCTGGTCGCTGGCTTTGGCTTCTAGACTGTTTTCCAATTTTTCGCGTACAGCGCGAACTATACTGCCTTTCTTGATTGCCATAACTTGCTTTGTTTAGTTTAAAAAACTATACAAATTTTAATCTAGATTGGGCTGGAAAGGACTTCTTCTTTCTTCTGACATCTGGCACCATTCTCGCTTAACAGGCCGGAAATGCCTGTTCCACAAGAGTTCAATATTCTTGTGGGCTGGGTGTCCCCCCGGCCCGTGACAGCCTTATTGACAATGGTGCAAGATATCAGTTCTTCCTTCTTCCTTATTCCTTTTTCCTTCTTCCCTCTTCCTTCTTTCTTCCGCTTATTGCTGGCACGCGGGGCAAAAATGAGTCGATCGCCCTGCTAATTTTATACGTTCGATGGTTGTGGAGCAAGTGCGACAGGGTTGACCGGCGCGATTGTACACCCAAGCGACGCCGCCGTAGTTGCCGTTGACACCTTGGACGTTGAGAAAATTGCTAAAAGTCGTGCCGCCGGATTCGATCGCCTTCTGTAAAACTTGAATAATAGCTGTATGGATGTGCCCAATTTGCTCTGCGGTCAAATCCGCGCACAGAGTTGTGGGCATCACTCCCGACAAAAACAAAGTTTCGTCTGCGTAAATATTCCCCAAACCAGCTATCAGTGCCTGGTCTAGCAAAGCTGTTTTAATGGGTCGCGCCCGCCGGTGCAGCTTGCGGGCCAAATATTCTGTTGTAAACTCGTCGGAAAACGGTTCGGGGCCTAAGAGTTTGAGGCCGATGACTGTGCTGGAAACCTCGGTTTCTGCTGGCACATACCACATTTGCCCGAAGGTGCGCTGGTCTACAAACCGCAATTCTTGGTTTCCTTCAAAGAATAGCCGCACTCGCGCGTGTTTTTGCAGGGGTTCGGATCTGTTCACCCACAGCAGTTGCCCGGTCATCCGCAGGTGAACGCCCAACCAGCCGGCTTTTGAAGGAAGGAGGAAGGAAGAAGCAAGAGGGGAAGAGCTTGGAGTTTGAGCCCTAAATTCTTCCCCTTTCCCTTTCTCTCTTTCTCCTTCTGGGAATTGAGATAGTTCTGCCAGGAGGTATTTGCCGCGTCTGTACCAGCGGGCGATCGACTTTCCTTTGAGTTTTGTCAAAAAATCGGTCGCAGATATTGAGCGGGCGATCGTGCTGTTTAACAGCACGTCCCCGCCCAACATTTCTCGATCGAGGGTCGCTTGATTCAAACCCCGGCAAATAGTTTCAACTTCTGGCAGTTCTGGCACAATTAGCGTTGTTCTGTTCCTTGACCTTGAGGCGAACCTTGGACCGTGCCCGGCGTTTCGGAGCCCGGTTTGCTGTCCGTAGAAGTTTTCGGCTGCTGCGAGGGGGTACCCTGGCCGGTTTGCCGAGTTCTCTCGTCGAGCGTGGTTTGTTTGCCGCCGGAAGCTACTGGAGTCCCTGTTTTCGATTTTGCTGTGGGTGGTGCCACTTCCACTAATTCGCTTTGGGCGTAGTTGTTGGTGTTGACGCCTGCATAATTTACGCTGTTAAAGCGAACGATAACTGGGTATTTAATGCCGCTTTGGTCTACCGTAGCAACGGTGCCCACTTCTTGATACCAGTAGGATTCTTTGCGGAGAATCCGGACTGTAGAACCGCGTTGAACCATGAGCTTTTTTTCCTTTGCGATGAATAAACGGATCAAGCCATTTTTTTTACTCTAGTCGATCGCGCGGCGCATTTAAAGTCTGCAACGAATTTTTTACCTCCCGCGCCGTTTTTTGTCTGCTGTTTGTAAAGAAAAGTAAATACTTTGGTAGGGCGATCGCTGCGGTTGCAAAATAAATAAACCCACATTATCCGTCAAATAAAACCAGTACGATCGAGTTGAAAACAAACTTTACAAATAGTTGTGAATTGCTACAGTTTAATGTTCTGGGAAATTCTGATAAGTTATGACTGAACCTCACGCCACAGTAATACTCGCGATCAGCGCAGACGGTAAAATTGCAGATGCAGTACGATCGCCCGCGAGATTCGGTTCTGCCAACGACAAAGCCCACCTCGAACAGCAAGTAGCAGCAAGCGACGCCGTTTTGTTCGGCAACGGCACGTTACAGGCTTATGGGACGACGATGAGAGTGATTTCGCCGGAATTGGTCAAACAGAGGCAACTGCAAGGGAAGCCCCCACAACCTGTGCAAATTGTATGTTCGCGATCGTCCCAATTGGACCCCAACTTGCGATTTTTCCAGCAACCGGTGCCTCGCTGGCTGCTGACGGGGCAAGACAGTAGGGAAACGGCAATGCCGTCTCCGTACCCGACCAAAGACACTAAGTTCGATCGCACATCTGGCACCATTCTCAAGAACGGGCAAGATGCCCGTTCCACAAAAGATGAATTTTCTTGTGGAACAGGCATCTTGCCTGTTCATAAAAGGCTTATTGAGAATGGTGCAACATCTCAATTCGATCGAATTATCTATGCAAAAACCGCAGGTGGAGAGATTGATTGGATTGATGCGTTTCAACAGCTAGCAAGCTTCGATATCAAACGCTTGGCGATTCTGGGCGGCGGAAAACTGGTAGCCTCTGTGCTGGCTGCAGGCTTGGTAGACGAACTTTGGCTGACGGTGTGCCCGTTAATTTTGGGCGGGGCGGATGCACCGACGGCTGTTGAGGGAGAGGGTTTTTTGGCGGATTTAGCTCCGAAATTGGAACTTTTGGCGGTTAAACAGGTGGGACAAGAGGTATTTTTGCATTATCGGGTCGATCGAACTGAAGCTCAAACGTAATCCGAGACTAGGGTTTGACGATTAAGCCCTCCGATCCCCCCTAGCCAAGGGCGGGCACGGGGGCACCGCCCCTACGAAGGGGGGAACCGGAGGCACTCAAAGTCCCCCTTCTTAAGGGGGATTTAGGGGGATCGGGTTTCGGACAAAAGCGAGATTTGTGAGGTTTCAAGGTTCAGTTGACACCAGTTGCCATTCAGCTTTCCCAGCGATCGAATAATTGTATTAACTTAAATGAAGTTCGATCGCTCTACGCTCAAATCTCCCTATGCTGAAACAGCCAAAACCTGAATATTCTGTAGCCTGGATTAGCAAAATAGGCGAAATCCCGCAAGCGTCGTGGGATGCCTTGGCGATGCCACTAAAAACTCCTTTTCTCGAATGGGATTGGCTGAACAATCTCGAAGTCTCGGGCAGTGCAACAGGTAAAACCGGTTGGCTACCGCATCACTTAACAGTCTGGCGAGACAAACAGTTGATTGCTTGCGCGCCACTTTATGTCAAAAGTCACAGTTACGGGGAATTTGTATTCGATAATCAGTGGGCGGATTTAGCCCAACGTTTGGGTGTTCACTATTATCCCAAATTGATGGGAATGACGCCGTTTACTCCGGCTGAAGGCTATCGGTTTTTGATGGCCGAGGGAGAAGATGAAGACGAGTTAACCGGAGTAATGGTAAGCGCGATCGACCATTTTTGCGATCGCCACAATATCTCTGGTTGCAATTTCCTTTATGTCGATCCAGAATGGCGCGAAAGAATGGAACGCCACGGTTTCAGCAGTTGGCTGCACCACAGCTATATTTGGCAAAATCAAGGCTATCAAAATTTTGACAATTATTTAGGCGCATTTAATGCCAACCAGCGCCGCAATATCAAACGCGAACGCAAAGCAGTCGATCAAGCTGGGTTGTTGGTAAAAACGCTGACTGGCGATGAAATTCCCCAAGCCATGTTTGCTCAAATGTATGCTTTTTATGAGAATACTTGCGACAAATTTGGTTGGTGGGGAAGCAAGTATCTGACTAAGCGATTTTTTGAACAGTTGCACCACAATTATCGCGATCGAGTTTTATTTGTAGCCGCCTACGACAAGGAAGATGACAGACAGCCTGTGGGTATGTCTTTTTGTTTGTATAAGGGCGATCGACTGTACGGGCGTTATTGGGGCAGTTTGCAGGAAATCGACTGCTTGCACTTCGATGCTTGTTACTATACGCCGATCGAATGGGCGATCGATCGGGGCATCCAAAGCTTCGATCCCGGTGCCGGTGGGCGGCACAAAAAACGGCGCGGCTTTCCAGCTACGCCCAATTATAGTTTGCACCGATTTTATAACAACCGTCTGGCGCAAATTCTCAAGTCTTATATCGGTCAAATCAACGAAAGAGAACAGCAAGAAATTGATGCCGTCAACGAGGATTTACCTTTTACTAAGTTACCTCCTTTGGTACTCGGCGATTGACGGTTGACTGTGAATGTGGAATTGGAAATTGGGAATTAGTAACAGCCTATCGGTGTCAACATAATACTAAAACCCTGTGTATAATATCTCGTTTGTATCGAAGTTTCGCTCCCCCTAAATCCCCCTTAATAAGGGGGAATTTGAATGCTCTTCCCCCTTTATTAATGGGAGTTAGAGGGGACTTAACAATACTATTGTCCCCCCCTTATTAAGGGGGGTTAGGGGGGATCGAAACTCAACTATAAACGATATTTATTAGGGATTTTAGTCTTAAGTTGACACGAATGGTGACAGTCAACCGTCAACCAATTAACCTAATTCACAAATACTCTCCCATCTTCCTGAATTTCCAGGGATTTTGTATCAGCGGCCACCTCAGTTGTCGCGCCGAAACTGACTTGCAACATTCCCGGCATCGCGGTTGCTTGGGGGCGAACCAGCACCAATCCGCCGTCTGGGCGCTGGTAAGTGAGGGTGATTGGCACTGGGAGGGTTTGAAGCAAAATTTCCGATTGTTCGCCCAGAGTGCGCGGCTGGGTAACGCCTACGATTTGATAATTGATGACAGCATTGGTGGTATTCACCAGTTTAATTACTATCCCGCCTTCGGCAGGCGTAACTCGCGCACTTGGCAGGGGAAAGCGGGGAGGCGCGTCTGTGGGTGTAGATGGCATCCCGCTGAGGCCCGGACTTGCAGCCGGAGTTGGTTGGCTGACGGGTTCTTCAGTGGCTGCGGGAGTTTCTGAGGGAGTCTCTGCGGGTTGGGAAACGGGTTTTCCTTGTTGGGGCGGTGGGCCGCCGGCCTGGGAAAGTGTTGCGAGACTAACGAGTAAACCTCCGCAGGTGGCTGCTAGCAAGCTGATTTTTTTTAACGGTAGATTGTGGCGAAACATAAATAACTCCTCACAAGTTCGATCGAGGTTTTCCAACAAAGTTCATGTTAATCTATGCGTGAATTGAATTTTAATAGGTGGGTTTGGGCCAGAGGTAAGAAGAATCAGACTTTAGGGGTAGATTTTTTTTAACCGCAGAGGGCGCAGAGGGCGCAGAGGAGGAGGGGAAGTTTTAGGGGCGAGATGCTTCTGATTTGTGGGCGGGGAGGGTGACGGTAACGGCGGTACCTCGATCGACTTGGCTGTCAATGCGGATTTGGCCTCGGTGATTTTCGACAATTGCTTTGGCGATGGCTAATCCTAAACCCGAACCGGCGGCGCTGCGGTGGGTGCGGGCGGGATCTGCGCGGTAGAATCGATCGAACAAATGCGGCAGGGCTTCTGCGGAAATTCCGATGCCGGTGTCTGTTACTTTTATTTGCAGCGCAGGATTTAACATCGCCGAATTTCTTTTGTTTTTAGCTGCAAGCTGCAATTCTACTTGAATTTGACCGCCAGAGGGGGTGTACTGCACGGCGTTGCTGACGATATTGGTAAACAGTCGGGCTAATTGATCCCAGTCTCCCAACAGTGTAAAGTTGTCCTCAGCGTTGGGCAGATCGACAATTTCCAAAGAAAGAGAGAGATTTTGGGTAGTGGCGATCGCCTGTTGTTCTTCAATTACCTCCATCAGCAAAGCATCGAGAGGAACCTCAATCCACTGCTGCTGCACGATACCGCTATCTTGTCTGGCTAAAAATAGCAAATCGTCAACCAAGCGCCCCAAACGGCGCGTTAGGCGTTCGATAACTTGTAGCTGTTGATGCTGCTGCGGTTCGATATCCGGTTCCGCTAAAGCTACTTGGACGTTAGTTTGAATAGTGGCGATCGGATTTCTGAGTTCGTGAGAAGCATCAGCAGTAAACTGTTTGAGACGCTGATAAGATTCCCGCACAGGTTTCATAGCCAATCCCGACAGCAGCCAGCCAATAGCTGCAACGCAAATTAGAGTTAAACCCGCGCCCAAAATCAAATCGAGAATTAATTGGCGGATGGGTTTTGTCACTTCAAACCAAGGATGGCTGACTCGCAAATATCCCAGAACTTGGCGTCCGATTTGTACTCGCTGCGTTACTTGTCTGAGGGAGTAGTTTTGATCGGACTGCAACTTATTATTAATTATCCAAACTGTTTCGCCGGTGCGGTTAGCGTGAATGGGAATATTCAACGGTTCCAATAATGTAGACCACAGCAATTCGCCCGTAGGACTGAACCATTCTAAATCAATGTGGTCGTCTTCTACTGCATCGGTGCTATCTGGAAAACTGGCTTGAATATTAACTTGCCACTTATTTTTATCTTTGATAGTAGGGAAACTTAGCGGTTCGATAACGAGAGTTCGCTCTATTACTTCGACAACATGATTGAGGGTGTCATCAATGCGATCGATCAAAGTATTGCGGACGTAGAAATAGAAACCAGTGGCGAATACAAGTAACAATACAGCAGTAACGGCTGTGTACCAAATAGCGAGGCGGCGGCGGGTAGCTTGGAACATATTGCGAAGGAAGTTCGGCAACGGATTGTGTAATTGATTCAACAGATTTAACCGATTTAATAACTATAACCTTCTTCTCTTCTTCTCTTCCTTCGTCTTCTTCGCGCCTTCCCGGTTCGTTAAAAAAAGCCTTGTTCGCAAATTATTCCAAAAAACTCTAACAACTTTCCATTCTTGATACTTCAGACAGATGTGGAGGTAGCTGTCACCCTAGTATTCTAATCGCGAAACTTTTTAGGTAAAAGTCTGTGACAAAATTTTTATTCAGGGCCGCGATCGGGCTGTTAATGGCATTTTTTGGGGCAATTACCTATTTTACAAACGACGTACAAAATCCGGTAACTGGAGAGAGACAGCGGGTGCAGCTTTCTCCCCGCCAAGAGATAGTTTTGGGATTGCAGGCGCGAGATCAAATGGCCGCCAAGCACGGGGGGCTTTATCCCAGCCAGAGTATTCAGCAGTATATCGATCGAGTCGGCGAACGAGTTGTCAACAGTTCGGCGGCGAAACAAGCGGGTTATCCGTTTGAATTCCACCTGCTGCGAGACCCCCAAACTGTCAATGCTTTTGCTTTACCGGGGGGACAAGTTTTCATTACCGCCGCACTTCTGCAGCGCCTGAATTCGGAGGCTCAGTTGGCTGCTGTACTGGGGCACGAGGCCGGTCACGTGGTGGGCCGGCACGGTGCGGAACACTTGGCAAAACAGCAGTTGGGCAGGTCTTTGGTAACGGCGGTTGGTGTGGCTACTAGCGACGAGCGCGGGGGTGGCCAGCAGGCAGCATTAATTGCTCAAGCTGTCAATCAAGTGGTCGGTTTGCGGTACGGTAGATCCGACGAACTGGAGAGCGATCGGCTCGGTTTTCGGTTTATGACGGAGGCGGGTTACGATCCTAGAGCTATTGTTGAGGTGATGCAAATTCTCGGTGCCGCTAGGAAGGGCGAAGCGCCACCGGAGTTTTTGAGTTCTCACCCCAACCCTGAAAACCGAGTTGAAAAGTTGCAAGCTTTAATCGCGCAAAATTACCCGAACGGCATTCCAGCTAATTTGGTGTCTGGACGTGAAGAGTTTGCTAAGAATTTGTCTGGCGGTTAGCGATAATTGCATCGGGCTTTACAAAAGTTATTACTAAAGGCGGATCTAAGTTCGGCTTGGATTTGACACGATCAAGTTAATGAGCGATCGAGCAATTTGAAAGTTGAAAACCATGATCGAATCTTGGATGATTATCGGCGGCGTGACTTTCTCAGTCGCCTTCGGCACTCTGTTTTTTAAACTCCGCGATATTAACTGGGCCGTCAAACTTCAAAGACCGGATTGGATGTTTTTTGAGCCTGCTATTCCGTTAATTTGGACGGTGATTTTTGCTTGCGGGGCCGGCAGCGCTACTTTCGTGTGGGAACAGGAGCCAGGGAGCCTTAAAACATGGCTGTTGATGGCTTTGTACTTGCTTTTAGAAATTGTCACAGTTGCTTATATTCCTGCTACTCTCAGAGCCAAAAGTCTCAAAGTAGGGACAATTTTGGGAGGGGCTGGCGAGATTGTGGGAGCTGTGTTGACGTTGGCTGTTTTGCCGATTTCTCAAACTGCGGCGTTGTTACTTTTGCCTTACGTGATTTGGGGTGCGATCGGCACTTATACTACTTGGGAAATGATTCAATTAAACCCAGAAGCGGCATAAATATTCGGTGATCGTCGGCGCACCCTACATACTATAACGCTCTTCTCTTCCTTCGTGTCCGTAGCATCTTCGCGGTTCATTAAAAAAAGCATTGTTAATAATAGCAAATCCGTGCTAGCGGGTTAACCCACCCGATAAAGTGAGGAAATCCGCTTAACATTGTCTGCCTAGTTGATGAGAAAATAGATGAATAAAACTGCTTTAAATCAAAGGATGACAGCTATCAATGGCCATTAAAGACCAGCCCCAACCACCTCGTTTTCGACAAATTAGCAATGTCTTGTTATTGCTCTCAAGTTTGTTCCTGTTGGCAAACATCTTTTTACCGAATTTGTTCGGCCCCCAAATTCCCCAAGTGCCTTACAGCTTGTTCGTCCATCAGGTTCAAGAACAAGATGTAGTCCGAGCTTCGGTAGGCCAAAATGAAATTCGCTACCAACTAAAAGGCGAAGGAGACCAACCCGGTCAAGTGCTGTCAACTACGCCGATTTTTGACCTGGAACTTCCTAAACTTTTGCAAGAAAAAGGCGTTGAATTTGCGGCAACTCCTCCTGCCAAAAATGGCTGGATCGGCAGTGTTTTAAGCTGGGTGGTTCCGCCGCTGATTTTTGTGGCGATTTTTCAATTTTTCATGAACAGACAGGGTGGCGGGCCTCAGGGTGCGCTCTCGCTCGGCAAAAGCAAAGCTAAGGTCTATGTAGAAGGCGAATCGGCGAAAATTACTTTTGCTGATGTGGCTGGAGTAGAAGAGGCTAAAACTGAATTAGTCGAAGTTGTTGAATTCCTGAAAACTCCTGACAGATTTACGGCAATTGGCGCGCGAATTCCGAAAGGTGTGCTGTTAGTCGGGCCTCCGGGAACTGGCAAAACGCTGTTAGCAAAAGCAGTGGCTGGTGAAGCTGGCGTGCCGTTCTTTAGCATCTCGGGTTCGGAGTTTGTGGAACTGTTTGTAGGTGTTGGTTCTGCAAGAGTTAGAGATTTATTCGAGCAGGCTAAGAAACAGGCTCCTTGTATTATTTTCATTGATGAATTGGACGCGATCGGCAAATCTCGTAGCAGTAACGCTAGCTTCGGTGGGAATGACGAACGCGAACAAACTCTCAATCAATTGTTAACTGAAATGGACGGTTTTGCTGCGGGCAATACTACGGTAATTGTGCTTGCTGCAACTAACCGCCCGGAAAGTTTGGATGCTGCTTTGTTGCGCCCTGGTCGTTTCGATCGCCAAGTTCTAGTCGATCGCCCCGATTTATCTGGCCGCGAAGAAATTTTGAACATTCACGCTCAAAAAGTGAAGTTGGGCCCGGATATTAATTTGAAGGCGATCGCCACTCGCACTCCCGGTTTTTCGGGCGCAGATTTGGCAAATTTGGTGAATGAAGCTGCTTTGTTGGCGGCGCGCAACAAACGCCTAACTGTAGCGCAGGAAGACTTTGCAGAGGCGATCGAACGCATTGTGGCTGGCTTAGAAAAGAAAAGCCGCGTGCTCAATGAAAAAGAGAAAACCATCGTTGCTTATCACGAAGTAGGACACGCAATGGTGGGTGCTCTGATGACTGGTAATGGCGAAGTTGCCAAAATCTCGATCGTCCCTCGCGGTATGGCTGCTTTGGGTTATACTTTGCAGTTACCGACTGAAGACCGTTTCTTGTTAGATGAGTCGGAATTGCGGGGTCAAATTGCGACTTTGTTGGGCGGGCGATCGGCTGAGGAAGTCGTGTTTGGTAGCATTACTACCGGCGCTTCAAATGACTTGCAAAGGGCGACTGATTTAGCTGAACGGATGGTGACAACTTACGGGATGAGTAAGGTTTTGGGGCCTCTAGCTTACGATCGAGGTCAACAATCAATGTTCCTCAATGACGGTATGGGAAATGCCCGCCGTGCGGTAAGTGCTCAGACTGCTGAGGCGATCGACCAAGAAGTGAAGGAAATTGTCGAAACTGCACATCAGCAAGCTTTGGATATTCTGAAAGCAAATCGGGAATTGTTGGAAACAATTACGCAGAAACTGTTGGAAACTGAGGTGGTGGAAGGTGATTCACTTCGCGAATTCCTCCGTCAAGTGCGGCCTTTAGATAAGGTTGCGGCTTCAGTTTAATAGGGTTTAATCGGACTTACGCATGAGGCCCAGAAACCGGGTTTTTTCGAGAATACTCCGCTGTAGTCGGCAGATTCGAGAAAAACCCGGTTTCTTTGTTCGGAGTGCGTAAGTCCTGCTCATAAAGATGTATGATCATTTTATGTCCTTCGTGTAAGCGCCTTCCTTGAGCGAAAGTACACAGCCTTTTACTTACTCAGTGTTTGACGGATAGCTCATTAATCCAAATATACATAAAAACATCATGGCTAAAGTTAATCTAGATGCTCTGATTGAACGAGAAGATTTTGAAGTAGAAGAAAATACAAATCCAGGTAAGAAAAAAGAAACAATTTCTATTGAAGATATCAAAGCAGATTCATTTTTCTTTTCAAACATCAGAAAACCAGATTTCCAAAGAGAAACTAATGAATGGGATAGCGAAAGGATTTGTGAATTAATAAAGAGTTTTATCGAAGGTGATTTGATACCCGCAATCATTTTGTGGCGAAGTACAGGTGGATACTTATTCGTGATTGATGGGAGTCATAGATTGAGTGCATTGTCTGCTTGGGTTAACAATGATTACGGTGATGGAGAAATATCGAAACAATTTTATGACGGTGTAATTCCTGATGAACAATTAAAAATTGCTGGAGAAACACGAAAACTGATCAACAAAAAAGTGGGACTATACGAGGATTTTAGACGAGCTCTCACACATCCTGATAAAGTTCCACCAGAAATTGTAAAATCCGCAAAAAGTTTAGCAGCTTTAGCAATTCAGCTTCAATGGGTTGAAGGTGATGCAAGTAAAGCCGAAAATTCATTTTTCAAAATTAATCAGCAAGCTGCCCCCATTGATAAAACCGAGCTCAAACTTCTTGAATCCAGAAAGAAACCTAATAGCATCGCAGCACGCGCAATAATAAGAAGCGGCAAAGGTCATAAATATTGGTCGAGATTTTCAAAGGAAATACAGGATCAAATTCAAGAAATAGCTAAAGAAATTAATGAGATACTTTTTGAACCGAAGTTGCAGACTCCAATAAAAACTCTAGATCTACCTGTGGGCGGAAAATTGTCTTCCGCTCAAACTTTACAATTAATTTTAGACTTTGTAAATATTGTTAACAAAATAGATTTTAACAATAAGGATTTTAACAATAAGGAAGTTAATGATGATCTCACAGGTAAAACAACAATAAAATTTTTAAACAAGGTGAGAAAAGTTGCATATAGATTAAATAGCAATCATAAATCCTCTTTGGGGCTACATCCCATTCTATATTTCTATTCACAAAATGGACAACACAGAACAGTCTCTTTCTTGGCTGGTGTTGATTTTGTCATGAAACTAGATGAAAGAAAAAAGTTAAAGGACTTCATATATGTTAGAGAAAAATTTGAAGATTTTCTTCAAAATTACGACTACTTAATTACACAGATTTATTATGAAAAGCATAGGGATGTTCAGAAAAGCTACAAACACATATCGAATTTTTTTGAGCAAGTTGTGATTGATTTAAAAGGTGGAAAAACTCTTAATGACACTATAGACAAAATTATATCGAGCGATGAGTTTAAGTATTTAAATATTCGTAATAAAGAGAAGTCAATTACTTCATCTACAAAAGAATTCAATACAAATAAAAAGAGTGAGATTTTTATAAAAGATGCATTGCTGAGTGTACCGCGCTGTAAAATATGCAAGGGATTAATTCACAGAAACTCAATTTCTATCGATCACATACAGCGGAAAGAAGATGGGGGATTGGCAATTTCAGATAATGGGCAGATAACTCATCCATACTGCAATACAGGATATAAAAATTAAGCTTTAAAAAAGATCGCATCCAACCAATGCAGCAATTACATTATGATTGGTCTGGCGATCGAGTTGGGCTGATAAAAGGCTAATGGCAAGACTCTATTATCGAGGCATGGCAGAAGAAAACGGTAAACCCAAAATGGGACGCAACGCGAGGCTACTGGGAGTCAGACCCAGTATTGACATTGATGTTGAGCAAGTGCCCAAAGACTGGTTGGATGAACAAGGTTATTTACTACCAGAAACAGAACGCAAGTCTTCAGAGGAGTCTGTCACTGTAGCCATTAGAAACACAAAAGGAATGTCTGTATCCCTCTCTATCGAAGGCTTACCACCATTCCGCAAACCCCCAAAATTTGGCGGAACAGGAAAAGATCCTCTTTGGCAGATTGACGACAGCAAGATCCTCGGAGATATTGAAGCTGTGCAAGATAGTCCAACTCATGTGAGTATTTTGCCAAGCGCTACAATGCTTTTAGAGAAATATGAAGCAGCCCTGGCCCAGACACAGAGCGAATGGGAGAAAGTTTGATAGTTTAATTTACTCAGCGGGAGAACAGCAATGGCATGGGTGTTTAGCTTATCGGCTGAATGTGGCACAAAGCAATCTGAAGCACAGCAATTTGCTCAATATTTCAATGAAATTTCCTGGGTAATCTCAAACGGTAGACATTCCCAATGTCGGGCAGAAAGTTTTCAGGACATAGAAGAAAATTGGTGGTGTCGAGTTTGTCCAAGTGGCATCAGTGAGATTGGAATTGACACTCCAGAAAGTGCTTATTTAATGACGGAAATAGGTATACTTCTGTATCAGAGTTTGCGGTTTGCTCCACCGTTTCGGTATGCTTTAGTTGGTATGGAAGTAGATGAGTTTAGAACCTACAGCGAATTGATTGAAGAGCCTGCCTTGGTTTTTCCTGGATTGGTTTTAGCTGAAGCTGTTTGGCAAGCAACGGGAGCATCTTCGATTTTTCGATTGTTCAGTCTCGGATATGTTTGGAAGCCCTATGAAGGTGAAGTTTATAGACCACTACTAGCATCACCGGACTTAAAGAAGAAGCCTGATGAATTGCTGCGTGAGGTAATTTTTTTCAAGGGAGGCATCACCCCTCACAGTAAATACCAAACTGTGCGATATTCACGGCAAAAGCGATCGCCCTTTACCTATCTAAATCAGTCTGCGATATTTAGGGAAAAAGCGAGCGCCCTTTACCTATCGAAATCGAAGAATTAGTCGCTCCCTACAGCGATCGTTATAAACATAGAGAAACCCGGCTGCTTCAAAACACCGGGTTTCTAAATATTGTTGCTGCATTTTCGACCGATTAAATTCCGGGCACGTAGGCCATAACAGGAGTACCTTGCTGCTGCTGCTGCGCGATTTCCAAAAGGCGTTGAATGCGATCCTCTGTCGGCGGGTGAGTGCGGAAAAGTGACTGCAAACCTTTAGTCGAAAAAGGATTCACAATCAGCAGCGGCGACATCGCAGGATTGCCGTGCATGGGAATTTCATGACCTAGTTTCTCCAATTTTTGCAGGGCGTTTGCTAAGCCTATCGGGTTATTGGTAATTTCCACCGCACCGCTGTCGGCTGCAAATTCCCTCGTTCGAGAAATCGCCAATTGAATTACGGTTGCTGATAGCGGTGCTAAAATGATTAAAAACAGCAAACCAAACGGATTCGCGCCTTGTCTGCTGTCCCGCGTTACCGGGCCGTAAAGCGCTCCAAAAGTCAGAATTCGCCCGACAAATGTAATCGCGCCGGCAATTGTGCCTGCAACTGCTTGAGTGAGAGTATCGCGGTTGCGGATGTGCGTGAGTTCGTGCGCTAAAACCCCTTCTAATTCTTCGCGGGAAAGCAGCTTGATGATGCCTTCAGTAACTGCTATTGTCGCGTGTTCCGGGTCTCTTCCTGTTGCGAATGCGTTCGGAGATTGAGTGGGAACTAGAAATATTTTCGGCACCGGAATTTGGGCTTTTTCGCTCAGCGATGCTACCATATCGTAGATTTCTGGTGCTTCGCTGCGGGCGATCGGCTGAGCGCGGTAAGCCATTAACGCGGCGGTGTCGGAATAGTACCAAGAGCTAAAACTTGAGAAGGCGGCTAGCGCTAAACCGATGTAAAGTCCTTGCTCGTTGCCGATTAAATAATAACTTCCTAAAACGAGAAGGCCGCTTAGAAGTCCTAAGAGAGCGGCTGTTCTGAGTTGATTGGTTCCTAGCATGGCGGGTTGAGGGCGATCGCTATTTTGATATTTTTTATCTTGTAATTAGATTTTCATAACTGCGGGCGATCGCGCCTCTATCTGCCGAAATAACTGCTGCCGCCAATAGTAGTATATTACCTGTTCAGTTATAGACTGCGAAGGGATATCGGGATGCTCTCTCAGGCTGCTCTCAACAGGCGACACAGCCACCGGATCTGAGAGTTCCACCCTCTGACTGGAAACCAGATTAAATCAACAAAATAAACGCAGACAATGTTACATTCATCTGCGTTTGTCTGCGTTCATCTGCGGTTGAATTCTCGAACCTTAAACAGCTTGTACTTGCTTTTCCTCAACAGCAACAGGTTCTTGATATACAGTTTGAGACTCATTAGCCAAAAACTCGGCCAATTGAGCTTCGATTTCATCCCGCACAATCTGGCGGTATTCCAGGAAATGCTCGTTGTGAGCACACACTGTTAAATAATGATCCCAAACCGCAGGATTGCGCTTGAGAATGCTGAACAAATGATGCCAGAACTTCCAGCGAGTTTTGCGCTTGACTCCTTGCCGCCACACCACAGTTAGCAGTGCTCGCAAATCGATCCAACTGGGAATTCTTGCAGGTATATTTGCTGTAGGTGCACCCAACATTAAGAAATGGCGGTATGTCCGGTCTAAATATTTCTCAGCATCGTACACTTCGCAGAATGCCTCGACATATTCGCGGGCAATATCTTCGAGAGGCCGCGTCGGGATAAAGTTCATCAAAGTAGTCTGGTTGAGGTTGCCAGATTTGTCGCGCAACCGCCCTTCTTTTGCTAGTCTGTGAGACAATGCAGTGTGCGGCAAAGCTTGCAGCATTCCAAAGGTTGTGCTCGGAATGGCGGCTGCTTCGGCAAACTGGACGATCCGCTGACCGGCACCGGGTTTTTCGCCGTCAAATCCGATGATAAATCCGGCCATTACTCGCAAACCGGATTTGGCAATTAACTCTACGGATTCGATCAGGGAATTGCGGGTATTTTGGAATTTTTTCGTCATTTGCAGGCTTTCTTCATCGGGAGTTTCAATCCCTAGAAACACTGCATTGAAATTGCAAGCAACCATCATGTCCATCAATTCTTGGTCTTGGGCTAAATCGATGGAGGCTTCCGTGTTGAAAGTAAACGGGAATTTGTGTTCTTCTTGCCAGACTTGTAAGTCTTTTAGCAACAGTTTGACGCTGCGTTTGTTGCCTATAAAATTGTCGTCTACCATGAACACGCCGCGCCGCCAGCCCAAGTTGTAGAGATAGTCTAATTCTGCTATCAATTGTTGGGGGTTTTTGGTGCGGGGTTTGCGGCCGTAGAGGACGATGATGTCGCAGAATTCGCACTGGAAGGGACAACCTCGGGAAAATTGAATCGACATCGAATCGTAGGCGTCTAATTCCAGCAAATCGAAGCGGGGGATTGGGGTTGTGGTAACATCGGGTTTTACGCCGTCCGATCGATAAATTCCGCTTTTTTCGCCGCGCGCTATTGCTTCGACGAACATGGGCAAGGTGATTTCGCCTTCGTCGAGAATCAGGTAATCTATGCCCGCTGCTTGAGGTTCTTCGGGTACGGAAGTCGGGTAGGGGCCGCCGCAAGCTACGGATTTACCGCGCCGTTTTGCTTCGCGAATGATGTCTAGCAAATCTTCTTTTTGGACAATCATTGCGGACAGAATAACGAGCTCTGCCCATTCCCATTCTGCTTCGGTGATTTGTCTGATGTTGCGATCGACTAACTTAAATTCCCATTCTTGGGGTAAAATAGCTGCTACCGTTACCAAACCCAGCGGTGGCAGCAGAACTTTACGATCGACTAATTCTAAAATTTTCTCGTAAGACCAAAATGTTTTCGGAAACAGCGGGTAAACTAGAAGAACTCGCATTATATGTTAAACCTCACATCAGTAAACAACTTGCGATCGGGCTGGCGTGTTTGAGAGTTCGATCGACTCTCAAGACTTAATGTTAAGGCTAAAATTACGATCTTGCACTCGATCGAATATCTGGCGAGGGGTGACACCCCCTAAGCCACACACAATGAGCGCAATTTTTAGCTTGCAGTTCCCTGTTAAAGTTTGCAAATGCTGATATCTTATCGTATTTGACCCTTAATTGACGATAATCGCATTTAAAAAGCATGGGACTAAGGCAAAAAAGAATTTGAAAAACTTACATTATTCGTAAAAGGCGCCTCGGCGCACCCTACATATATCTCGTAAGGTACACATTCCCTCTTCCCTGTTCCCTTTTCCTTCTAATTTGAATCTTTGCCGGGAATCCCGCTAGTTCTTAACATATCGGCAACTGTGCCGCAGTAACTCGGCATTCCTATGCTTTCGGGATTCACAAGATTTTGATAGGTAAAATGGCGGTAGCTGATGCAAAATCTATCCCAAGCAGCCACCTGAATTCGGAACAGCCAAATAAAGAAATCGGCCAGCCAAGGTGACAGAGTAATCCGAAAAAATATGTTTTTATTCAAATACTGGCAAGCTTGTTCTACCACTTCATTAGCTGTAATCGCCGGATTTCCTAGCACAAAATGTCGCGGTTCCTCGGAAGCCGGCGGATGTTCAACTAAATAATTAACTACTTTAGCAATATCTGCGCCGTGGATGAAGTGAAAACTGCCATCTGCCTTAAACCAGCGAATCAAACCAATCCATTTTGCGACAAGTGGCAAGCCCGATGACAAGTGAGAGACGGGTTTTTCTGCGTCTCCTCCCAATACTAATGTCGGGTAAAGTGCAGTAATCGGAGGCACATTTGTCAAGGCTGACAAATGCACCATACACTTGTACTTTGAGCTAATATAATCTGTCCCCAGTTCCCCGGCTTCTTTGAGCAAATTGTTGTCTCTACCGAGAATGCTGGCAGTTGAAAAATAAATTACTTGCTGGCAAGTCTGTGGCGAAAGTAGTTGAATTAGGCGGAGAGTTTTGGTTACGTTAACGTCAAACACTTCTTGAGTTCCTCCCCAAGCAGTGGCAGCTAAAATTGCGACATTAATTGTTTGCAGAAGTTCGGCGTGTCGATCGATATCTCGCATATCGCCTTGTATTATATGGATGCCGGGGCGGGCTTTCCAATCAAATTTTAATTTTTCGGGGTTGCGAACTAATAAGTAAAGTTCGTGGTTTGTCTCTTGAATCAAAGTTTCGGCCATGTAGTGACCGATACAGCCACTTGCACCCGTCACAAAAATTTTTTTGGAGTTCATTTTGCCGCAGGGGAAGAGGGAGGATTTGACGCTTTTTTGACGGTAGGGAAACGGGATGGCCTATTAGTGTCAACTTAAACATAAAGTCCATGAGGAATATCCCTTTTATTCGAGTCCAGATACCCCTAAATCCCCCTTAAGAAGGGGGACTTTGAGTGCTTCATGTCCCCCCCTTATTAAGGGGGGTTAGGGGGGATCTAGACTTTGATACAAACAAGAGAGACGGTCGGTTTTACGTTAAGTTGACACTAATGGACTCTTGGAGTGTCCTACAACTATCAGGTGCAATTAACCGGATTCGCTCCGATTATATAATCTTTTTCCACGGTAGGGATACGCCATTGCCGTATCCCCACCAAGATCAGGTGCAATTAACCGGATTTGATCGGATTCTACAATCGAAATCAAATTAAGCAGCAACTGCAAGCAATTTGTCGGCTTGTTTTGCGGTTTCAAAGAAGAAACGCACGTTATCTTCGGGAGTTCCCGGTAAGACGCCGTGTCCCAAATTGAGGATGTGTCCGCGATGACCAGCTTTGCGAATTGTATCAAGAATTCGATCGCGAATAAACGGTTGAGAACCAAACAACACGCCCGGATCGAGATTTCCTTGAACGTTCATATTCGGGCCCAAACGTCGGCGCGCGTCGGCCATGTCAACAGTCCAATCGACGCTGACGATATCCGCGCCGGATGTTGCCATACGTTCGAGGATGCCGGCACTTCCAGTGACTAACAGAATTAGCGGTGTGTCGGGATGGGTTTTTTTGACTTGCTCGAATACTTGCTTCTGGTAAGGTAGAGCGAAGGTGTCGTAGTCCTGCGGGGAGAGTTGGCCGGCCCAGGAGTCGAACATTTGCACTACTTGCGCGCCGCAGTCGATTTGATAGCGCACGTAAACGGCGATCGCATCGGCGAATTTCGACAGCAACTGATGTAGTAAAGTTGGATCGGAAAATGCCATGTTTTTGATGATGGCATAATCCTTAGAACCTTTACCCTCAACCGCATAGGCCGCCAGCGTCCACGGCGCGCCCACAAAGCCGAGCACGGTGGATTTGTTGCCGACTTCCTCGCGCAGGGATTTCAGGATTGTTTTGATAAACGGCAAGCTTTCTTCCGGGTTCAGCGGTTGCAGGTTGTCAATTTGCTGCTGAGTGCGGATGGGTGAGTGGATAATCGGGCCTTTGCCTTCGGCGATGTCCATGTCAATACCCAAACCCGGCATGGGGGTGACAATATCGGAAAACAGAATTACGCCGTCGGGTTGAAACGCGCGCCACGGCTGAAGGGAAACTTCGATCGCAACTTCGGGAATTTCGGAACGTTCGCGAAACGAGGGATACTTTTCTCGCAAATCTCGATAAGCCTTCATGTAGCGGCCGGCTTGACGCATCATCCACACGGGCGGGCGGTCTAGGGTTTCGCCGCGGGCTGCCCGCAACAACAAGGGAACTTCATTTAATGCCGACATTTTAACTTTTCTCTACCTTAGATATTTCAATGCCTTTGGTAGCTTACCACTGTGCGATCGTCCTTTTTGACAAAATCGTTGTGTGTACAAATGTGTATTTTGTCACTGCCAAAGAAAGTGAGGCGATAGCCAGAGATCGACTGGTATATAAAGGAGTGTATAAGTCCTGTGTATAGGCTCAGAAACCGGGTTTCTTCGTAGAAACCCGGTTTCTGATTCCGCGCTACAGTTTGACCTACTTACCTCGTCACGCAGACTCCGCCCACCACTACGCGACATTGATCTCGGCCCGCATCGAATCTACTATCATTCCGTCTCGCCGAGTCTAAATCTCTAGTCCGCGAATTGTAATAATAATCTCCCGCCGGAAAGTTTCTAGTCGGGACAGCGCAGTAAGTCGAGTCTTGATTACCATCGTCAAACCTGACTCTCACCATAGAACGTCTCTCGCGACAATCAACAGACCGCAAGCCAAAATCATCTTGCAGAAGCTGTGCTCTGTCATATTGACCGTCATATCGACCGTCATCTCGCCTGGTGTACCAATCGTCCCGCGAATTGCGGGATTGTCTGCCGCCCCCATCAATTCCCGCAACTTCCAGCGTGTAGTTACCGCCTCTGGCAGCATCTTTTGCTAACACTAACAGTTTATAATCGCCGCTACGAGGAATTTGATAATTAAAAGAACGCTCTTGGGTAAAAGCGACTTGTTTGTTGTTCCCGTAAAAAAGCACCATGACGGGAGCAAAACCGCTCCTTGTATCTGTGTCTAAAAACACTTCAATGTTATCGCCTTCCCTCGCGCTGAATGTGTATTCTTGGCCGCGCAATTCTTCCGTCGGAGAACCCGGAACCCACATATTCCGGAAACGGTAAATCGGGGAAGTGCGGCGAATTACTCCATCTATGCGATCGTTATTCTGTATCTGTTCGCCAACTGCACTAGACGAAATGCCAGTGAGTGCCAATCCTGCAACTAGCACAGTGGCCGCAATACTGTTTAACAAGTTGTGCGTTCTCATATCAACCTCTGGAAAAATTTAAAATCTTTTTGCTTTCTTGGCGCCGACATTTGCATACACAATCCATTTTAAATGTAATTTCTGCCAACCGTGTCAACCTCACCCAACCCCGCTATTTAGCTGGTGGAAAATCTCAAGTTAAAGTTATAGACGTTGATCTCTAATCTAAAGTTGCGATTTATCGCCGCAAATCAGCAATCCCGATTCAGCGTCGAGACAAGCCATGATTCCCATAGGTAAAGCAGCGTTAACCCCCTCGTGCCCGAAGGGCAAATCCGAGACAATGGGAATATTCAAGTCCCCCAGCCGATCGCGCAAAACTTCTTCAATGCTAAAACTGGGAATACTCGGGTCAATCTCGCAGTGGCTGAAACGTCCCAAAGCAATGCCTCGCACCCCAGCGAAAGCCCCCGCCATCCGCCAGTGAGTCAGCATTCGATCGACCCTGTAAGGAGCCTCGGAAACATCCTCAAATGCGAGAATAACCCCGGTCAAATCCGGTTGATACGGGGTTCCGAGCAAATGAGAAGCGACCGTCAGATTCGCAGGAAACAGCCGCCCGGTGGCTTTTCCGCTGCCCCATCCTTTACCTTGCAAAGATTGTAAGGGACGACCTTCTATGCAGTCAAAAAGTCGATCGACAGACCAATCCGGTTCAGCAGCCAAAGTTGTCAGCATCGGCCCGTGAACACCCCAAACACCCAATTTAGCGTGATTCCACAGCAAAGCAGTAATGTCGGAAAAGCCGATTAACCATTTCGGCGAATGGGAATCGGGAGTGGGAAATTGGGAATTTTCCGCCTTTCCCACATTTCCTTTTTCCAAAAGTCGAGTGCTGCCGAAACCGCCTCGAACACAGAGAATACCGCGACAATCCGGGTCATTGAGGGCATCTGCCAACTGTCGGACGCGGTTTTCGTCGGAACCGGCTAAATAGCCCCAGCGATCGTCAAAACCCGGTGTTAATTCAATTCGATAGCCGCGGGATTTCCAAATTTCTACACCCTTTTCAAAGTTAGTTGATTCTCGCAAAGTGCCACTAGGGGCAATTACTTTGAGCAAATCTCCTGGTTGCAGAAATTGTATGTCAGTCATTAGTTATTAGTTATTAGTTATATCGTGTTTGGTGAATCATCGTAATTCTGTAAGGGCGGGTTTTACAGACAATTTCTGACTGAAACAGACAATCTCGACAACCCGCCCCCACCCATCCATAAATACAAACCTACATTTTCGGATTCGATGCAAATTTCATGTTGATGTAGGTTATCGGTTGTGGCGGGGCGGGTCGATATAGATTGTTGATAATCTTTAGATATTGTCGGTGAAACCCGCCCCTAGGGGATATGGTTTATTATTGATTTAGGAGTGAGTTTTTCAGATTGTTTGTTAATCATTACTACGGTAAAGTCAGAATTTCCACCCCAGAATCAGTCACCGCCAGAGTGTGCTCGAATTGAGCCGAAAGTTTTCCATCCTTGGTGATAGATGTCCAACCATCGGCGAGAATTTCCACTTCCCAAGTACCCTCATTAATCATCGGCTCGATCGTAAAAACCATGCCTTGTCTGAGCTTTTTTCCTGTGCCCCGTTTGCCGTAGTGCAGAATTTCCGGTTCAGTGTGAAAGACTCGGTGAATCCCGTGTCCCGCAAAATTTCGCACTACCGAAAAACCCTGTGCTTCAGCATATTCTTGAATCGCGGCACCGATGTCGCCGGTACGAGCACCCGGTTTGACTTCCGCAATTCCTCTTCTTAAACATTCCTCGGTTACTTCAACTAACTTTTTCGCTACCGGTGAAGGTTTTCCCACAAAAAAAGTTTTGGAAGTATCGCCATGATAACCATCAACTAAAGGTGTTACATCAATATTAATAATGTCACCTTCTTTAAGAATTTGTTTCGCATTGGGGATGCCGTGACAGACTACTTCATTGACGCTAGCACACAGAGATTTTGGAAATCCTTTATAGCCTAGCGGAGCGCTTTTTGCTCCGTGTGCCAAAGTCCAGCGTTCGGCTTCATCGTTAATTTCTAAAGTGCTTACTCCCGGTTTAACCATCGGTTCGAGATGTAGCAGAAGTTCGGCCGCTAAACGGCCTGCTTGGCGCATTTTTTCGATTTCTCTACTGGATAAAAGCACTAAACGTTCGGTTGCCATGGTTTTTTTTTGTCTTTTTGTGTAGTCGCTTAAGAGTTAATTTAACTCAATTTTAGAATAGATTAGAATTGCTGTTCAATAAACTTGTAAGGTGCGTCAGTCAGGGAATCTTGGTAAAATTTTGCCAGTATTATTACTTACACACCCTACTAGCAGTGATAGATTTGAACCAGTGTTCACAACGATCGCCCAAAGCTGCTAAAGAATATTCTACCTCTGCTTGTCGCCTGCAAGCGCTGCGGTCAATTTGGTCTAAGTGGGCGATCGCACCTACCAAGCCATTTACACTATCAGGCTCCACTAAAAAGCCCGTCAGTCCGTCTCTAACAATTTCTGCCGGCCCCCCGCGCTCGTAAGCAATCACGGGCACACCGCACGCTAAAGCCTCGATCGCGACATTTCCGAAAGCTTCCACCCAACGTGGTGTCATCAACAATGCTCGGCACTGACGGACTTGCTCTTGCATTTGGGTTGTTGTCAGAAACCCTAAATATTCTACCGGAGCATCCGGGTAATCTGCACAAATTTTTTGCCAATAATCCTCATCTTGCATTTTGCCCATAATTTTCAGGGGAATGCCTGTAATTTTCGCTGCTGCTACTGCATCTTCTAAGCCTTTCTCCGGGGCGATGCGGCCTAGCCAAGCTAATTTAGACTGCGGTTTGTTGCAAAATTCGTACAGGGATAAATCTATGCCATTTCCCAACAACTGACATTCATCGGCAAAGGCGAATGTTTTGGCTTGAGAAGCGGTGTGAACTCCGATCGTACCAGGAAACTGGAGGGCGGTTTGTCCGGCAATGCGATCGAGGGCGGCGGAAAGGGAGCCCATGCTGATCAAATGTGCGATCGGAGTCCTAAAAAATGGTGTCAAATAAAACGGCAGCCAATCGTAGGCAAAGTTAACAATGACATGCCATTCATCCTGAACTTGGCGAGCATATTCCCACATATTCGCCAGCACAGAATCTGCGGGCATCACAATAGGATCGTTGTAATCTTGTGTTTGGGCGGTTACTTGCAAATCGCCCGTTATTTCGATTACTGGAATTGATTCTAAGACTGAACCTATCGGCGCTACAACTGCTATTTTATGACCCCGACTCTGCAATTCTTTAGCAATGTTAAGGACTGTAAGTTCGACACCGCCACCCAACCCCGAACCTAGTTGACCGACCGAAGTTGACAGGAACAATAGTTTTAAAGGGTTATTAGTCATTAATCCTTAATCATTAGTCAGCATTCACTAATTTTAACATAATCTAAATTATAAATTCTCCCATCTCAAATCTCAATTTTAAAATAATTTTAAAATTGCTACATTTATTAATCCCTCCCAGAACGCGGACGGAGGCGATTCAACTGATTGATTGCCCAGCGAGCAACTTCCTGAACTTCGGGATCGGGATCGTCCGTCGCACGGTGCAACAAGTAACTGATTTGATTCACCAATTCGTAAATTCGCGTCAAGTCGCGAATTGCATTTTTACGCACTTCGGGATTTTCATTTTGCAGCGAAATTGACCACGCATTATTCATTGGTTTGAGCGTGCGAATGCCAATTTCCGAGAGACTTGCCAAAATTAAACTGTACTGCTTGGAGTCGGAATTTGCTAGCAAATCGAGCAACGGCTCAACTGCTCTGGAATCTCCCCGCTGGCCGAGTTCCCAAATTGCTTTGCCCCTCTTTGCCGGATTTAGGTGCTGCAAATCTTCAATCAGTGCTTCAATAATATCAACTTTAGGTCTACCATCCGTTTCGGGAAGGGCAATATCTTTCTTGGGACTCGCTAGGGAATCGCCTTGATTAGTTGTTTCGGGAATGTTGAAACCTGTGTTGCTGTACCCATTGCTGTGATGTTCCAAGGGCGAGGTGTCGGAATTAATTCCATCGCCCTCGAATGCTGCATCGTCGGATTCTGATGCCCCGGATTCCAGGATAAAAGGTCGATCGCTGTCGAGACTGTTGTCTTTTGGCAAATCCAAAGGGTAGGGCAAGGCTGACAGCGGTTTTGATAGCCCAAAAGAAGCCTCTTGCTGTGTAATTGCGTGCGAGTTTGTAGGAGAATCGGAATTAGTAAATTGAGAGTTTCTTTGGTTGTGGCGCTCAAATCTTCCCCGTCTTCGCTTAGAATAATTTGACTCGTCACTGCTAACTAATTTGAGCATGATAAATACTGCCGCTGCCGTGACGACAACTGCTGCCAAACCCAACATTAAGAACCCCCGCTGACGAGACAAAATGACGATCAAATTGGATACTGATTTCGGGATCTTAGAATTAGATTTGGACGTTTTGGACGGCTGAGATTTGTTTTTATCGGGCGCTGGAGACGGTTTTGAAGGCTTGGAATCCTGGCGATCGCCCGGGGGAGAGTTCGCCTGAGCAATTTCTGGGGAAACAGCCCGGTAGGAAGCATTGAGAGCCTGGTGCTTTCCGTCCGCACTTGGACTGAACGCAGCGCCCAGACAGGCAATGCAGGTGAACAAACATACAGAGGAGCGGTAATGCGCCATAAGACTCAATCCGGGTTTTGAGAGGCAACGCCGCATGACGAGCTTTAGTTTAACCTTGAGTTAGCTCGATCCTAGCTGCTATGGACTTAACTAACTCACTAATAGCACCAGACTAACGAAAAACCCTGGTTTGAGAGGGCACCGAGCCAGCTCTCATAACCACAATTGTGTCATTGACGTGCAACTCCTTTAAATCATTAGTTTAATTAGTTTAAAACGAACAACTACATCGGCGGCCGCGACTTTAGCAGCGGCATCCCGAAAGTTGATTGCAGCTAATCTCACCTACGTGCAGTGTGCAGTGCAGGCCCTGCAGCGCAGCACTGCGGGGGCACTAGCAGACGATTGTGGCTCGCCGTCGATTTCTCACTAATAGCGTGGTATGACCAAGAGTTTAACAAGCTTCCGAGCCTGCGGGTCGATCGTTTTTGTCTGAATTTGGGCGGAAGTGGGACAGGGGGATTGGCACTGGAAACGAGAAACCTGGTTTTTTCGTTAATTCTTCGCTACTAAACCGCATATTTTCAGTACATTCAAGGACGCACTCTGGAGATCGTAAACCAGTTTTATTTACCAAAAATGCTGTAAGAAAGAGAGCGCTGATTTGACAGATGTTAATTTGAAGGGGGCAATTATGCCGGATAGAAGTGTTTGGGCGATCGGCTAAGATAACCGTTAGGAAATATTGTATTCCGCTAGCCAGCGCCAAAAATCATACTATCTTGTAAAAGTAGGGTCGGATTTAGTTAGGAGCTATAGTGACAGCGAGTAGACCCTTTCACGCAGGCGTCCTATGCCAACGTTTTGTTTATTTCTACCCACTTATTTAAGTTAAATCAATCGGTATTTAATGCTGTGCCACCAAATTTGATATAAGATCGAGCTAAATTTCTAGTGTGAGAGTAGAGGCGTTTGTGAGCCAACAAGATATTTTAAATTTAGCAAAAGAAGGCGATGCTAGGGCGATCGCATTTCTGATCGGCCAAGCACTCCAAAGCTTCGGCGTCACGGCTAAAGCCAGCCGGGAAAATGACACCCTGCACCTGCTGCTGGAAGCAGAACAATTGCCCGCAGAAGAAGCCTGTCTCCGAGTCGCAGTCAAAGGGTTGCAGCGGCTGCAACCAAATAACCTTTACTCAGTGACAGTTTACGGGCGGCAGGGCGGCCAGCAATTACCCGCTTGGACTCAGACGGTAGAATTAAAAAAACGCTTGACTTCCGAACCCGTGAGTCCATTAGTTGCCGTGAATGCAGCAGTAGCCGCTAGTGCAGCAGTAGCCGCGAGTCTACCCGCTTCTCCCATTCCTGTAACTTTGCCCAAGCTAGAAGAACCTCAAAATGTCACGACTGCGCCCCCTCCAACACCAGAAAAATCTCCGCCCCAACCCCCTAAAATCCCCACCCCAAAACCCCCAAATCAAAGGCAGCAAAAGCAATCACCCCAGCCAGAGTTAGCCCGCACTAAAACTAAAAAATCTGGGCTGTCAGTGGGTGCTCTGAGTCTAATTCTCGTGCCGATATCCGGCTTTGTGCTGGCTTCTCAACTTTACAAATCCTCAACCACCGCTACTAATAACCCTCTAACGTCCAAGCCTGCGGTACAAGAAGTGAGCTCGACACCAGCACCAGCAGCCGCAGCCAAACCCCTTCCAGATCCAAAATCGCCCTCCCCGGCTGCCAAAAAACCTGCCATTGTGCCCGCAACTGTCAGCATCAAAGCAGTTGGCGACATGGTTCCCGGTACAAATTATCCCTACAACAAACTGCCGGCAAAAAAAGAGATGTTATTAGAGTCGGTAAAACCGTACCTCAAAGGAGCTGATATTCTGTTTGGCAATTTTGAAAGCACGATGACCGATTATCCTTACAGTTCCAAAGCAGGCGGCGGACGAATGCTGATTGCCTTTCGGACGCCTCCGAGTTATGCCAAAATCTTCAAAGATGTTGGTTTTGATATTTTGAGTATTGCCAACAATCACTCTTACGATTTTCACGAGCAGGGATTTAATGACACGATTAAAAACATCGAAAGCAATGGCATGAAGGCTGTTGGTAAAAGAGATCAAATTGTTTATAAAAATGTCAAGGGCGTGAATTTTGCCTTTATCGGTTTCAGCAACTACGGCGACGTTCACAATTCTTTGCTGGAACTAAAAGCAGGCTCAGAAGTTGTCAAAAAAGCTAAGGAAAAAGCTGATATTGTAGTGATATCAGTTCATGCTGGCTCTGAAGGAACGGGAGCTCTGAATGTGAGAAATAAAACTGAGTTCTTTTACGGAGAAAACCGGGGAAATATGGTTTTGTTTTCGCGGACGATGATTGATGCGGGAGCAGATTTGATTTTGGGACATGGCCCGCACGTTCCCAGAGCTATGGAACTTTATAAAGGGAAATTGGTTGCTTATTCGCTGGGCAATTTTTTGGGTTATCGCACTTTGTCCTCAGCAGGAGCACTCGGTAAATCTCTAATTTTGGATGTGAAAATGACTCCGCAAGGGGATTTTGTTTCTGGTAAGATTATCCCCATCCAACTTGACGGGCGAGGTGTGCCGGCTGTTGATAACAATTTTAGGACTGTGGGGTTAATTGACCGTTTGACAAAGAGCGATTTTCCCAATAGCGGTTTGACAATTGATGACAAGGGACAAATTTTGAAAAAGAGTAAGTGAGTAGGGTGCGTCGCCCTCAACAATAACTGGTTCCCAGGCTTGGGCTGGGAACCAGTAATAAAACTATTGTGACCCGCTGCTCTAATCAACGTCCGAAATATGCAATTTAAATGCTATACAGCTTAGCCGCCCCTATAGTGCAATCATCGTTTTCAAAGCTTCTTTCATTTCGTCTGCTGTCGTCGTTGCCGTACCGAACTGACGCACGACAATACTAGCCGCCAAATTGCCCAAAACTGCCGCTTCCCAACCAGATGCACCGACGCACAAAGCTAAAGTCATTGCTGCTACAACTGTATCTCCAGCACCGGTTACGTCGAATACATCAGTCTTGTTAAAAGGGGGAATGTCCCAACTTTGAATGGCAAATTCCCCCTTTTCACAAATGGATGTTGGAGGGGGTGAATTTTTGATTTCTTCGCCGTTCGCCCTTTCAAACAAAGTCATCCCTTCTTCGCCGCGAGTAATCAGGATTTTTTGAGCTTGAGTTAAGTTCAACAAATCCCGTCCTGCTTGCATTAAATTTTGAGGGTTTTTGATAGCATATCCGACGGCTTGCTCGGCTTCGGGCAAGTTCGGAGTAAATAACATTGCTCCGGAATATCGCTGCAAATTTGTTTGAGCGTCTACTATTGTTTTGCCGGGAACCACTGCCGATTCGATCGCCAAATTCGTCAAAACTCCGTCGCCGTAGTCGGAACAAACCACTGCATCTACTGTCGGTATTTGCTGCCGGATGTAGTCTGCCAGTTGCAACTGCAAATCTAAATCCGGCAACTCGTCCGATTTGCGATCGACTCGGACAATTTGCTGAGTCACCGACTGCCGCGCGTGTCCGGAAATTCGAGTTTTGGTGACAGTTGGACGCTGCGAATCGATTAAAATCCCACCCGTATCAATTCCCGCCGCCTCAAAAATACCGCACAAAGCCTTTCCCTGGTCGTCTTTTCCCACCAAACCAGCAACTTTTACTTTGCCTCCCAGTTTGGCTAAATTATAGACAGCATTTGCGCCACCTCCGGGTACTTGCTGAGTATTTTCGTAGCGCAAAATCAACACAGGTGCTTCGCGGGAAATTCGCTCTACTTGTCCGGTAAGAAACTCGTCCAAGGTCAAATCTCCGATCGCTAATACCTGCGCTCGATCGAAGCAGTCTAATCTTTTCAATAATTGCTCTGTTGAGGCACGCAGTTGAGGCAAAAAATCGGAATAGTCGTTAGTCATTAACCAAAAAAATGAGACTGAGGAGTTAATAATTGAGTGTGGAACGAGCGGGAATTAAAAATCCTAATATTAATTAATAATTAATTTCCTCCCTTTTTTTGTTTTTAACTTTTAATTGATTTTCTCACTGGGATTTTGAGAAACCAGTTGCAGGCTATTGGCGATCGCATTCGCTCAAACAATTGGGCAAAAAAATGCCGATAAAATCGCCGCCCTTGAGACTCAACTGAAAGTTGCACGGTGTGGAAGTTTCCTTCTACATAAGTGCCTTCAAAAAACAGCAGAATTATTTCAATTTCTGCTTGATGATCGTAATCACCTGACTCATTTGTTTTTTGAGTGCATCAATTTCCGCTTGCATTTTCGCCATTTTCGCAGTCATCGCCTGAATTTCGGCGGCGTCCGCTCCAGAGCTGGGTGCAGCGGCGGCTGCTGGGGCTTCCGGCACTGGTTTCTTTTTGGCCAGTACCATCGCCGATTTGATCGCCTCGGTTAGCTGCTTCTTCTCAAACGGTTTGGCGATGAATGCAAAAAAATGCTTCTCAAAGGGTTTCGGAATTTTTTCCATCACCTCTTCTTCGCGGCCCGACATGATCACCAAAGGTATTTTAGAAAGCTCAGGATGGGCTTGCACTTTTTGATACACTTCCCAACCGCTGACTTTGGGCAGTAGGAAATCTAACATAATTAGATTTGGCCGGGCTTGACGGATCAGTTTGAGTCCCTCTTCGCCGTCTTTTGCTTCTAGAACTTCAAAGTTACCCTGAGGCAACATCTCTCGGACTCGGACGCGGATGACTTTACTGTCATCGATTACCAAGATTTTTTGACCAGCCACGACTGACTCCTTCAGTAATGAATGAGTGATGATTTGCAACCTTCAGTATATCCCTAACAGAATTCTACCCATAATTCTGGGCGAGTTTAGTTTTGTTGCACCTCGGCGCGATTCTGATTTCGGGTGATACTCCTACAAGTTCAGGGGCTTTGATTTCGGATACGATCGAAGGAATTAACTCAATCGCCACTTAATTTTATGTCGCCCCAAACTCCTAAAACTCCTACTGTTAAAGCAGTTGCCGCCCAAATGCGGGGTGAAATCGAGGCGATGCCGGAATGGTTGCGTAGACCCGTTGGCAAAGCTAGCGAACTTTCCCAAGTGCAAAAAATTATCAAACAGCGGCAAATTCACACGATTTGTGAGGAGGGGAGATGCCCCAACCGGGGCGAGTGCTACGCGCAAAAAACGGCGACTTTTTTGTTGATGGGGCCGACTTGCACCCGGGCTTGTGCTTTTTGTCAAGTAGATAAAGGTCATTCTCCGATGCCGCTAGACCCGGAGGAACCGAAAAAGGTGGCCGAGGCTGTGCAGTTGTTGGGTTTGCGCTATGCGGTGCTGACTTCGGTGGCGAGGGATGATTTGCCGGATGGGGGTGCGGGTTGGTTTGCCAGGACGATCGCCCAAATCCGCCTTCTTAACCCTGATACTGAAGTTGAGGTACTGACGCCGGATTTTTGGGGGGGAATGGGGAGGAGTTCAGAGGAGAATTCAGGGCTCGATGAGTTGCAGCGACAGCGGATTCGCACGGTGGTGGAGGCTAAACCGGCTTGTTACAACCACAATATTGAGACGGTGCGCCGATTGCAAGGGCCGGTGCGGAGGGGGGCGAAGTACGATCGCTCGATCGATGTTCTGCGTATTGTTAAGCAATATGATCCAACTATTCCCACCAAATCCGGTTTGATGTTGGGACACGGGGAAACCGAAGCCGAGATAGTTGAAGCGATGACTGATTTGCGGGATGCCAAGTGCGATCGGCTCACCCTCGGTCAATACATGAGACCATCTCTAGAGCACCTCCCAGTGCGTAAATACTGGACGCCAGCCGAATTTGACCGTTTCGGGTCGATCGCCCGGGAGATGGGGTTTGAGCGCGTGCGATCGGGGCCTCTCGTCCGCAGTTCCTACCACGCCGGAGAGAGCGATTGAAACTAATTTGAATTCAACTCGGTATAAACTCCTTGTTACAAAAAATAACTCTAGAGGATTGTGCATAAGTGCGACGCTCTCTGCTATTTGTAAATAGAGTGACATTATGAATTAGGAGCTTTACCTATGCCAGAGATAGCGAAGAACCAATTAAAATCCGACTCCGTGATGAAAACGGGCAAATTCCCTTACACATTTCGCGCAGGCTGGTTTCTCTTGCTGTTAGCAATCAATTTTGTGGTTGCAGGCTTTTATTTCCATATCATTGAATAGTTCTGCAAGTTAACGTTTAGCAGACCCTGCTGTTCTCGACCTCAACGTCGGAGAATGGGAGAGATGGAGAGGGGGACAGTTTGGAGTTTGGAGTTGGCGAGAATATGACTTCATTCTTCTAACTAATGACTACTGACTTTTTCCCTCTTCCTTCTGACTCCTGACTTCTGACTTCCGACTTTTGCTCAATAATTAATCCCTGTATCCGTGTCAAAATCCGTGTCCTGCCTTCCTTCTTCTCTCTTTCTTCTAACTAATGACTTCTCTAGCGATTTCTGGAGGATTCTAGCTTTGACAACCGCTCTTGAATTTTGATAACATCTTGCTTAGTTTCAATTGCCAAAGTTGCTAAATTGTCAAACAGCGGGTCTCCCGACAGCATTCTAGCATTTGTCCGACCAGAACCGGAAGGAGACTGAGGCCGGTTAACTCTAGAACCTTGATTCTGCAAACTGTAGATTTGTCCTCTGAGTTCAGAAATTTGACGTTCTAATTGAATAATGCGAAATTCTAATTGAGTTGTGGATTGAGCGGGTGTAAAAATTGGCGAAACAGCAATTGCTAAGGCACAAGCCAGACACAAAACACAGATTTTCAGGGCGCGATGGCGAATTTTTTTCGGCATAGCTTTAATAATTTAAATTATACCACTTCTACGATAACAAATCGCCGATATTTTGGTCTCTATCAGAAGTATGTCTTATGGCAACTAGGAACGTAGCTATTTTAATGTTCGATGATGTCGAGGTACTGGACTTTGCAGGCCCCTTTGAAGTGTTTTCGGTGACATCAGAATTAAATAAGGGCGAGCGACCTTTTGCAGTCTCTACCGTAGCCGAACATCCCGGTGCTGTCAACGCCCGCAACGGTTTGAGTGTAAATCCCGACTGCACCTTTTCCGATTGTCCGCCACCGGATATTTTAATTGTACCGGGAGGACAAGGTACGAGAAAGTTAATCGATAATTCAGCAGTTATTAATTGGATAAAAGATTGTGCGCGAACAGCAGAATTAGTGCTTTCTGTCTGTACGGGTTCGCTGCTTTTGGCAAAAGCTGGCTTGTTGGAAGGTTTGGAAGCAACTACACACCATCAAGTATTGGATTTATTGAAAGAATTAGCTCCCAACACAACTATTATCGAAAATCAGCGATTTGTAGATAACGGCAAAATCATCACTTCTGGGGGAATTGCTGCGGGAATTGATATGTCTTTGCACGTTGTCGGCAAGCTTTTGGGAACAGCACAAGCTGAACAAACAGCAGAACACATGGAATATAAAATTGGGAATGGGTAATTGTGAATCTAGTTAATTGCACATTTTATTTGTACGGACACGGCATGAACCCTTAGTGTCAATTTAAGTTTCAAATCCTTTGTATTTCTCGTTTATAGCAGAAATTTGATCCCCCTAAATCCCCCTTAAGAAGGGGGACTTAGACGCTCTTGTTCCCCCCTTCTTAAGGGGGGTTAGGGGGGATCGAGAGACTTATTAGATGGACAAAAGACGGGTAAATTTGGACGTTAACTTAACACCAATGGGCATTGCCCTGTCCATACCCCTAGCTAATCAAGCATCTTCGCCCCAAACTTTTAGTTGTAAATAGACTAATAACAAAGCTACAGCCATCAGGAAAGTTGCTGCAGCGGCTGCATAGCCAAAATCAAATTGCGAAAAAGCTTGCTCGTAAATATAATAAACTAGCAAATTAGTAGAGTTTAAAGGGCCGCCGCCGGTGATAACGTAAACTTGCTCGAAACTCCGCAGAGTAAAAATAGCAGTAGTGACAGTAGCAAATACTAAAGTCGGCCGCAAACCTGGTAAAGTGATGTACAAAAATTGCTGCCAAGCATTAGCTCCATCCAATTCTGCGGCTTCGTAACGATTTACCGGAATTGCTTGCAATCCTGCTAAAAATACTACCATATTAAAGCCTAATTGTTTCCAAACACTGAGCAGAATGATCACTGGCATTGCCCAAACTGTGCTGCTAAGCCAAGGAATTGGATTTAAGCCGATCGCACTTAGGGCATTATTCACCGGGCCTTCGGTTTGAAACAACCACCGCCAACCCAAGCCCACTGCAACTAAAGAGGTAATCGAAGGAATGAAATAAGCGGTACGGAGAGCTCCTCGCCAAGCAAACGAGCGATTTAGCAACACTGCTAAGCCCAATGGAATCACTAAACTGGGAATGACTGTTGCAGTAGTAAAATAGAGCGTATTTTGGAGAATTTGCCAGAAATCCGGGTTTGTGACTAGACGCCAGTAGTTGTTGAAGCCAATCCAACGCACTCCCGACTGGGTAAAGCTGCCGCTGGTAAAGCTGAGGTAAAATAAATAGGCGATCGGCCAAATCAAAAAAGTACCCAGAAATAGCAAAGCTGGGGCCAGGAAAGTCCAAGCGGCGATCGCATCATTATCCAACCAGTTAAAACGCCCAAATTTAATCCGAACCATTGGCTTGTAAATTTTAGCTTTTAGTTTTAAATGGTATCACAATATAGGTCAATCTCAAAATGAACCTTCTCGATATATTAGCTCATTTACCCACTATAGAAACTGAAAGGCTCCTGCTCCGAAAAATTACTTTAAACGATGCGAGCGATATGTTTGAGTATGCTTCAAACCCCGAAGTATCACAATACACAATGTGGTCAACCCACACCTCGCTCGAAGACACTAAATACTTTCTCAAGTCACTTACAAAAATGTACAAAAGACGAGAGCTTGTAGATTGGGGAATTGTCCACAAAGTCGAGCAAAAGTTTATCGGGACTTGCGGATTTGTGGAATGGAGCATGACGCACAGCCGCGCGGAAATTGGCTACGCACTCTCTAGAAGCTATTGGGGCGAAGGATACATGAGCGAGGCTGTCAATGCAGTTATTGAATTCGGCTTTCGGGAGATGTTGCTGAATCGAATTATGGCTCGATGTGAAGTTAACAATATTGCTTCCGCTCGGGTGATGGAAAAAGTGGGGATGCAATTGGAAGGGGTATTGCGACAGCACCTATTTGTGAAAGACAGATATTGGGATCTAAAACTTTATTCGATTCTCAGGGAAGAGTTTTTTGACAATATTGTAGAATAGGAGTGAATCAGTAGGTCAGCGAAAAAAAATAATATACTTAGGACTTACGCAATATCTCCATGTAGAGTGCGCCGAAGCACACCTTACCCTTTACCTCTATAGTAGAATACGAGTAAATAGTTTTTATCTTTATGACCAAGAATTTATAGATGGTACAAGCCCCCGGATTTATCCGTGGAATCAATCCAAAATCTCAAATCTAAAATCCTCAAGCCCCCGAATTTATCCGTGGGGTCAATCCAAAATCTAAAATCTAAAATCTAAAATCGAATGACCATTTACCTGTAGTGTAAAAAACGAGAGAAGAGTTTTTATCTTTATGACCAAGAATTTATAGATGGTACAAGCCCCCGGATTTATCCGTGGAATCAATCCAAAATCTC
>NZ_JAUBRO010000007.1:128814-167368 GCF_036701945.1 Microcoleus sp. MON1_C1
CTAAAATCCTCAAGCCCCCGAATTTATCCGTGGGGTCAATCCAAAATCTAAAATCTAAAATCTAAAATCGAATGACCGCTAATCCAGTATCTGTTAATTCCAATGCCTGCCTGATTTCTCCTGAGATTGGCAAAAGTGCGCTCGCTCCGGCCCATCCTCCATTAAAATTAGGAGTTTTAGCATCAGGAAGCGGCAGCAACTTCGAGGTAATTGCCCAAGCCATCCAAAATCAACAACTCAACGCTAAAATCCCAGTATTAATTTACAACAACCCCGAAGCCAAAGCCGCAGCTAGAGCAGAAAAATACGGCATTCCCTCGATTCTGCTCAATCACCGCGACTGCAAAAGCCGCGAAGAATTAGATACAAAAATTGTCAAAACTTTTCAAGAATATGATGTAGAATGGGTCGTGATGGCGGGTTGGATGCGAATTGTTACCACAGTTTTGTTTGATGCTTTTCCCGATCGCGTTATTAACATTCACCCCAGCTTACTGCCGAGTTTCCCAGGAATTCGCGCCGTCGAGCAAGCACTAGCTGCCAAGGTTAAAATCACCGGCTGTACTGTGCATATCGCCCGTTTAGAAGTAGACAGCGGGCCGATTTTAATGCAGGCTGCGGTGCCGGTATTGCCTGATGATACCGCAGAAACACTGCACGCGAGAATTCAGGTGCAAGAGCACAAGATTATGCTCGGTGCGATCGCACTTATTGCCGAATCTAATCGAAAATATTGTGACTAAAAAACTTACCAGTGCTGCATCTTCCCCGGAATTGCCTGTCAGCGAATCACCCGAAACAAACCCGTCGCTGACAGACTCGAATCGCCTGAAATTAATTCTCAAAGAAAGGCTCAAAAGGAGCATCGGCCTCAAGGGAGAATTCTATCTGCCTTGCTTGCCATCGATGCTAGACGACTATCTTAAATTACTCTCAGACTTCTTAAACATTCTCGGACAAAACATCGACGCTGCCCAAGCCGAAAACTTGCGAACATTAATCGCCAACGCCTTAGCAGAAGGATTCAAAAATTCCCCCCACGCTAATCTAATAGTCTCCTACTTTCCCGCTAATTCCCAAAGCGGTTTAGCCGGCGGCATTACTCTGAATACCAAGATTCAAGTCGAATCGATGGCCCAGAAATATCATAGCTGGCCGGATATTCGCCCCGAACCTTTATTCGGCAGCCATCCCGATGCCAAAGTCATCGCCATTGCCGCCGAATTAGGCGAACCGGGAAAAGCACCTATTTTAGATGTCGGTGCGGGGCCAGGGCGCAATAGTTTGCCCTTAGCAAGGTTAGGCCATTCCGTGGATGCGATCGAACTAACACCCATATTTGCCGAGAAACTATCAGTTGCAGGAACCGCCGAAAACTTGCCGATAAATGTCACCTTGGGTGACGTTTTAGACCCATTATTGAGGATGAAAACTTATCGGTACAAATTAGCCATTGCTACCGAAGTTCTCTCTCATTTCCGCTACCCCGAACAAATTCGTCTTTTCCTCGGCAAAATGTCAGATGCTGTTTTAAGCGGCGGGTTTATCTTATTCAGTGCTTTCTTAGCAGTTGATGGTTACGAACCCGACGAGATGGCAAAACAAATGTCTGAATTGTGTTGGTCTTATCTGATTACTAGACAAGAATTGCAAGCAGCAATAGAGGGTTTGCCGTTAGAAATTATTTCTGATGAATCTGTGATTGAATACGAACAAAAACATTTGCCTGACTCTGCGTGGCCGCCGACACCTTGGTTTGTCAGTTGGGCTAGCGGGCGCGATTTATTTTCTGTGCAACAAACACCGCCGTTAGAGTTGCGGTGGATACTTGTTAAACGCTTGTAGAGTTTATTGTTTTCGCTCAATTTTTAGGTAAAAATTGTCGAAATTTGTCCGAGGTTTGGGCGAGGATACTTTTGTCTGGGAAATGGGCGAGGATTTGATATTATCTTGAATTTTGTTAAAGGTCAGGATTTTATATACGGCTTGCTGAATAAAGTGAAAAAGGAGACGCGGCGTTGGGTTGTCTGACCGAAAAAAGGTGGGGGAGTGCAAAAAAAAATAGTGATCTAATGCCTCCAAACCCTTGCATCACCATTGGCAATCGTACGGAAAAGTTGAGCAAGCTCTTTGTGGCTCGTGCAAAGCTCGTTGGGGCTCCACACTCAAGCGATGAATACAAAATCCCCAACTTCTTAAAGATGTTGGGGATTTTAACGGTTAAGTTGAGGACTCAAAGGGAATTACGATAGATTTCACGATCGCGCTGCATGGGTTTTCTCAGGCTTCAACCGCGAAAATCGCCTGGTAATCCCCTTTAAAGCGGTGTTCAATACCGCAGGAAATCATTACTTAGTGACACACATAAATCCTCCGCTGACAAACTTAGGTGTTGAGCCTGGTGGACAGTCTTCCTCAGTAATGCTTCCCTCAAGTGGATTCCTTGATGATGGCGGAGTAGATTGCGGAGTAATCGTTGTCCTCGATCGCTCCGGGGAAACGCCCAAGAAGTTTGGTTGAGGAACAGTAGTCCCGTTCCGACCCACCGCAGGCAACTCTAGCAGTGTTGTGGTCGCTTGCCCTGTGCCATCATTGGTCACGGCGTTTTGATCTCCGGGATGCCCATTCGTAATAAACAGTTGTGGATGATCGAACGGGGCACGCTCATAGCGAACGCGATCGTCGGTCAGAGATTCCATGAATAGGACCAAAGACGTTTTCTCTTCCTCGCTGAGGTTTAGGTTGCGGATGCCAATATCGAGATTGTCAATGTTGTTCTCAGCAAAATCCCCGCCTCGATTGTAGAAATCAACGACCTGTCGCAAAGTGAGTTGCCCACCGTTGTGGAAGTAGGGAGCCGTCAACTCAATATTCCGCAATCCAGGCGTTTTGAATGCACCGTCTGCTGTAATGCGCTCATCTGCACCGACGGGTATATTTGGAGTTGCATTTAGTAATGACGGAAAGAGTCCTCGCGCAGCTAGCCGCGATTCTGAAAGGGGATTGCCGAAAGGATCATTGGCGCCCACGCCCAAGTCTTCCCCAGTCGGTCTAACGGCAATATTGTAGAAGGCATTGTCATAAACAGCTTGTCCACCATTTCCCACCCTCATCCGTCTGACCCGTTGATTCTCCACATTTTTGACGGAGGCGTTGGTAGATTCACCTCCACCGTGACAGAAGACACACCCCGCTCTACCTTCAAACAGATCCTTGCCTTGCTTTTGCTGTACAGTCAGCGCGTTGCTGTTTCCCTCCATAAATTGATCGAAGGGTGAATCGTCAGAAATCAAGGTGGACTCGTACAGTTGAATCGCTAATCCGAAAAACAATGAGAAGTTGTAGTCCATCAGTGTAAACTCATCGGTTGCCAACGCTCCCTGCGGCTGCTTGAAAGACCGAGTTCCTATAGCATCAACCTTGATGATTTGCTTCGAGTCCCACCACTCCGGCTTAAACGCATCCTCAACCATTTTTTCGTAACTTTTGTCTTTGAGTCCGGGCTGGGGCCAACGGCTCAAGCTGCCCAGAACGCTGTCTTCGGGATGGACAAGCTGTTGCCCAAGCGGCCGTAGCTGTTTGAGCTTTTTACCTGTCTCTCTAGGCAGCTTTTTGACTTTAATCCGATCGAACTTCTGCCCGATATCAGGTAATACCCGACCCGTTGCCGATTCTTCAACAGAGCTTAGGGGTGGGCCAACTGCCTGCGACGCCAGCGATGAATTCTTCAGGCTAATTTTCACCTGCTGCAGAGGGGATTGCTTTGTGGGTGCTTTCAGGACAAAGGCACCTGGGTCTCTTGACCCAAACGGATTCACACCGTTAAATTCGTTTTGGGCGCGTCCGTCCCAAAAGTTGCGGAAGTTATACACAGCGTTAATTGTGCTGGGCGTGTTGCGCTCAGTTACCTGACGCACGTTGGTGCCCTGGACGTTAAAAATTGGATCTGGCTGAACCTCTACCTTATCCACCGCACTACCAGGGACAATATCGATGAATTTTGCCAGACTTACCCCTTGAGATCCTGCAACATCGTTCGTGTCACCTAGAACTTGCGACAAGCGATTGTTCGGGTCTGCCAGCTTGTGGAACGGAAAGTCCGCTGGCTGCAGCACAGAGTTGGGACCCTTACCTGGATTAAAGGTAGTGTCTGGATTTGGCCCACCGCTGGCATTTACCTGCAACAGCCCTGGGCTGAGCTGGTTCTTAGCACGATTATCAACTCCAGCGTGAAAGTGGCAACTGGCGCAAGACTGGTTGCCGTTGCTGCCCACCTGCAAATCCCAGAACAGGGCTTTTCCTAAGGCAATTGCAGCCGGTTTGTCTTTGACGAATTCTCCTAAGTTTGCTGGCTCAGGGACTGCTACGGTTTTAAGCGAAGCCAGTGGATTAGGCGGTCTGGGAGGACCGACTTGAGCCGATGCTGTGTGTCCGGCTAAGATGGCAACAGCGACAACTGTAGCGATTGCCATACTGTGGTTTGTTCGCTTAAGCAGCCTTGCTACCAACCGAAAGAGATTAGTTAAATGTATCCAAATGAAATTTTTCAACATTTTGCTTATTTGTTTGGCTCATAAATTCATTTGTCCAAAACTGAGTCCTCAAATGCTTGAATAGCATTCTGATCGTAAACTTTAGATAGTAGCACCGGGAAGCTTTAATTTCTGTAGCGCTGCTTACAGCGTTAATGAAAACGGCACAACCCAAACAATTGCAGTTAATCATACAGGTGGAACCAATGTCTCCGCCTCTGTGAGTTACGGTACTGCTGACGGTAGCGCCACCGCTGGAAGTGATTACACTGCTACGTCGGGTACGTTAAACTTTGTCTCTGGCGAAACTAGCAAAACTTTCACTATTCCTATCACTCAGGACACCTTCGTAGAAGAGAATGAAACTGTAAATCTCAGTTTCACAAATGCCACAAATAATGCTAGTTTGGGAAATCAAAATACGGCGATTTTGACGCTCGTAGATACAACGCCAACTCCCACACCAACTCCCACACCAACTCCCACACCAACGCCTACAGGTACGCCCGCACCCGATCCAAACTCCATTGGCGATCGCATTGAACGACCAAACCTCGATCGACCAAATCCAGTCGATAATATTATCAAATGCAATTCTGGCATCCTAATTGGTACTTCCAAAAATGACGGTTATTTGGGCAGCAACAGTCCCAATATATTCGATGCCAAAGCAGGTAACTACAACCTAATTGGTGGCAACAGCCCAGACATTTTCAAGGGCAATGAAGGCAACAATTTCCTCAACGGAAAGCGCGGCAATGACTTCCTGATTGGCGGCAAAGGTAACGACCTGGTACTAGGCGGTGGAGGCGACGATATCATCTTCGGAAATAATGGGAACGATTCGATTAACGGTGAAGGTGGCAATTACTTCATTTATGGCAATGAAGGCGCCAACTTTATTGATGGGGGCAAAGGCAACGATATCCTCATCGGCGACCAAGATAACGATGTCATAGTCGGAAGTCAAGGCAATGATTCTATTTTCGGACAATCAGGAAATGACTCCCTGTGCGGCGATGCTGGCAATGATTTACTCGGTGGCAATGAGAATAATGATTTGATAGATGGCGGTGCTGGAAATGATACAATTTATGGGTGGGAAACAACGACACTATCCTCGGTTGTACTGGCAAGGATTTATTGTTCGGAGATTTAGGAGAGGACAGCTTGAGTGGCGGGATTGGTAATGACACGTTTGCGATCGCAAGTGATCTCGGACTTGATATTATTTCCGATTTTGTTAAAGGCGAAGATGTGTTAGGATTTTCTCGCGGTTTGACTTTTAATCAATTGGAAATTAGTCAGAGTAATAACAATACTTTGATAAAAGTAAATAGAATTGCGATCGCCTCTTTAATTGGAGTCAACGCTTCGCTAATTGGTGTTAACGATTTCCGAACAGTTTAAGCACAGTAGTAGGGTGCATCTGAGATATTGCACCATTCTCAATAGGCTTTCTATAGGCGGGCTAGGAGGGCCAACCCCACAAGAAAATCTACTCTTTGTGGAACAGACCCTCCTAGCCTGTTCTTGAGAATGGTGCAAGATTTGCGTCAGCTCAATTCCGGTTGCACTCATACATGATTGTTGACTGTTGGCTGTTGGCGGTACGACCCTCAATCGAAAAACTGACGCGGTGATTGACTGTTAAATGTTGAGTCGATTTTATAATTTTGATGCTACCGGATTTGATATGAGGTGCGTCAGAACCTAGTTTCTCAATTATCGAGAAAATAACGCGAAACAATGACGCACCCTACAACAAATTTTAGCAGCAGTTAAAATCCCACCCTAAACCTCGGATGCCCGCAATTGTCCGCAGGCTGCATCTGCTTCTAAGCCGCGAGAATATCGCACGCTAACTGCAATTTTCTTTTCCTTCAAAACCGATACAAAACTGTTAATTCGATTGGGAGTCGGTCGCTTATATTCAGCTTCCTGAATCGGATTGTAAGGAATCAAATTGACGTGACACTGAAAACCGCGCAAGTGAGTTGCTAACTCGGCTGCGTGTTCCGGTAAGTCATTCACACCTGCTAAAAGTACGTATTCAAAACTCAATCTGCGCCCCGTCGATCGCACATATTCCCGACATTCTGCGATTAACTCACCCAAAGGATAAGGGCGGGCGCTAGGAATTAACTCTTCGCGCAATCTTTGATTAGAAGCGTGGAGGCTGACGGCGAGGGTAACTTGCAGTTGATGTTCGGCTAGTTGGCTGATGCGATTGCGAATTCCTACTGTGGAAATGGTGATATTTCGTTGTCCAATTCCTACGTCTTGATTCAAACACTTGACAGCAGCTACAACATTATCGAAATTCAGCAGGGGTTCGCCCATTCCCATAAATACGATGTGGCTGACTCTGCGACCGAAATCTTGCTGTACTGTCAAGACTTGATCGACGATTTCGTGTTTTTCTAAATTGCGCTTGAAACCGCCTTTTCCGGTAGCGCAAAAGTCGCAGCCCATCGCGCAGCCAACTTGGGCTGAGACGCACACAGTCAGCCGTTTATCGGTGGGAATGCCCACTGTTTCAATGATTTGACCGTCTGCCAATTTTAAGAGATATTTTACGGTGGCGTCTGGTGCGACCGATCGATAGTGAATGGTCGATCGCCCGATCGGAATTTTAGCAACAGTCTCGCGCCACTGTTTCGAGAATACAGAAATATCAGAGAGCGATCGCGCACCTTTCTCATAAATCCACTGGTACAACTGCTTTCCCCGATAAGCCGGTTGTCCCTGCTGCTGCACCCACTCCGTTAACTCAGCTAAACTCGCCCCCAGCAAGGGCGGAATTTTACCCGACTCAACAGCCAAAGCAGCAGTCTTGCGAGACTGATTCGCACCCTTTGAATTACCAGAAGAGTACACCTGAGAAACGGAAGTAGGAGACATAAGTCATCAGAAAATTTAAAGCCACCCTCTATCTTAAAACTTCTCGACCAAAGCTGCCGTTAATCCTCCTGAAGGTACTTATGCAGAAGGCGGAATCTCGATGGCCCTAAATCCCCCTTAATCAGGGAGACTTTAAGAATAATCCGGTTCCCCCCTTTAAAAAGGGGGGTTAGGGGGCTCTTATTGTGGACTCACAAAGAAAACTCAAAACAGAAATCTGCACAATCAAGAATCCAGTTAATTTTTGGTAAAATTCCCCAAATATTGCGTGTAAATGACCGCAGCCACCTAAAATAAACTCTGGAGTTTGTTAAAGGGTATGCAAATTTGACAGCTTTCCATCACAATTAATGCAACTTTTATGGTGCTAAATATTCTTGCGCTGCCCTTAGCGTTTCAATTTACATCGCCCGGCCCAATTATCTTTCAACTTGGCCCCGTAGCCATCCGCTGGTACGGGCTGTTGATAGCTTCTGCCGTCTTGATTGGGGTGAGTCTGTCCCAATACTTGGCCCAAAAACGCCGCGTCAACCCGGAATTATTGGGTGATTTGGCAATTTGGCTGGTTCTGGGCGCTATTCCCTGCGCTCGAATTTATTACGTGGCTTTCGAGTGGCAGCAATACGCCCAGAGGCCTGAAGATATTATTGCGATTTGGAAAGGCGGAATTGCCATTCACGGGGCGATTTTGGGCGGCACGATCGCAGCTTTAATTTTTGCGAAAATCCAGCGAGTTTCTTTTTGGCAATTGGCAGATTTAATCGCGCCCTCGGCAATTCTCGGTCAGGCGATCGGACGCTGGGGAAATTTCTTTAACTCGGAAGCTTTTGGCAGTCCTACGGATTTGCCTTGGAAACTCTATATTCCGCCAAACAGCCGCCCGCCCGCCTACGCTAATTTTGAATACTTCCACCCCACATTTCTCTACGAATCCCTGTGGAATCTGACAGTATTTGGGTTGCTTCTGACTTTATTTTTCCGCGATTTGCAGGGCAAAATTCGCTTAAAAACTGGTGCTTTATTTTTGGTTTATATCGCAGCTTACAGTTCCGGTCGGGTCTGGATTGAAGGGTTGCGAACTGATAGTTTGATGTTGGGGCCGCTGCGGACGGCACAAATGGTAAGCTTGACTGGGATTGTTTTAGGCTTGGGTGGGTTAGCTTGGCTTTATTTGCTCGATCGACCTTTGCCCGATGTTGTCTCCCCAAATAGCGATCGGGCAAATATCACTCATAAATCCCCAGAGGATCAATAAAAAACCCCAGAGAGGTTAGTCTCTAGGGTTCAAAACCAGGGTGCATCTACCATCCCTTACTTCCCAGCAAAATAGGTAGATCCGGAAGAGTCCGTAAATTTAGCCAATTTTTTAGCAGCAATGAGTTTGACAGAGATTGAAGCCTTAATTCCAAGGGTATACATTGTAGGTGCAGGCCCGGGAGACCCGGATTTGTTGACTGTTAAGGCTCAAAAATTATTGGCTGCGGCTGATGTCATATTATTTGCGGATTCCTTAGTCCCCGAGCAAATTTTGCAGGGGGTGCGCGCGGATGCTGAAGTGATCCAAACTGCGGATAAGACCCTCGAAGAGATTGTACCTTTGATGGTGGAACGAGTGCGCGACGGCAAAAGCGTAGTCCGCCTCCATTCGGGCGATCCCTGTCTCTACGGGGCTGTCGGCGAACAAATGCAAGCTTTGGCTTCCGAGGGAATTGCTTTTGAGGTAATCCCGGGAATTAGCGCTTTCCAACTTGCCGCAGCTAAACTTAAAATTGAGTTGACAGTCCCGGGAGTTGTGCAGACAATTATTTTGACGCGAATTAGCGGCAGAACAGAAGTACCGGAACGCGAAGAATTGGCGAGTTTAGCGGCTCATCAAGCGAGTTTGTGTCTGTATTTGAGTGCCCGCCATGTCGAACAAGCTCAAGCTAAATTGATGGAACATTACCCATCGGATTTGCCTGTAGCGATTTGTTATCGGTTGGGCTGGCCGGATGAAAAAATTGTGCTAGTTCCCCTTGACAAAATGGCAGTTGCTACGCGCGAAAATAATTTGATCAGAACGACAATGTACGTTATTAGTCCGGCCTTGGGAAAATCAGCAGAAGGGCGATCGCGCTTGTACCATCCAGAGCACGATCGGCTTTTCCGAGCATCGAAGGAAGAAGGAAGAAGGAAGAGGGAAGAAGGAAGAGGGAAGAAGGAGCAATTATGAAATAACCAATTACCAATTCCCAATTCGCAATTCTCAATTCCCCAATCTAAAATCTAAAATCTAAAATCTAAAATCTAAAATCGCCATGACTGATTTAACTCGCAGACAATTTATCACTGTCACCGCATTAAGCGCCGGATTTGCCTTAGCAGTTCATCCTATTGCGGCTGCCGTTATCAATACGGATGCTGCTGGTTTAGTTGCAGGTGAGGTAAAAATTCCTGTAAAAGACGGCTCAATTCCAGCATACAGAGCCATGCCAGCCAGCGGCAGCAATTTTCCAGTAATTTTAGTAATTCAAGAAATCTTCGGAGTTCACGCCCACCTTCAAGATATTTGCCGCCGTTTTGCAAAATTAGGTTATTTAGCGATTGCCCCAGAAATGTTTGCCCGTCAAGGTGATGTTTCTAAAATCACCGAGGTTCAAGAAATTATTAGTAAAGTTGTCTCGAAAGTTCCCGACGCTCAAGTTATGTCTGATTTAGATGCTACCGTAGAGTGGGCACAAAAGTCAGGAAAAGGCAATACTAATAAGTTGGGAATTACAGGATTTTGCTGGGGTGGCAGAATTGTTTGGCTGTACTCTTCCTACAACCCGAAAGTCAAAGCAGGAGTGGCTTGGTACGGGCGTGTGGTGGGCAATTATACGGATTTAACTCCCAAACAGCCGATCGACATTGCAGCCAGTTTGAAAGTGCCCGTATTGGGTCTTTACGGTGGCAAAGACCAGTCAATTCCCAACGATACAGTCGAGAAAATGCAGGAAGTTCTCAAAACTGGCAGCAGCGGTTCCGAAATTGTGCTTTATCCAGATACGCCGCACGGTTTTAACGCCGACTATCGCCCCACTTACCGGGAAAAAGAAGCTGAGGATGCTTGGAAACGGATGCAAGATTGGTTTAAAAAGTATGGAGTTTCTTAATAGTTGTGAGTTGTTAACTTTGACTTACAACAGGTGTCAAGTTTGGGATTGAAAAAGTCAATATTAGCGAATAGCCCTTAAGACAGGTAAGTTTGTGGGCGCGACATTGGTAAACTGGGCGGTGTAGAATTATCGATCGAACAGGTAAGCCCGTGCTAGACGAACAAGCTAAAAAGACCATCTTGCGGAAAATCCCTCACGGATTGTACATCTGCGGTGTCAAAGACGGGGAGGAAGTCAACGGTTTCACCGCTAGCTGGGTGATGCAATCTTCCTTTACCCCTCCCTTAGTTGTCAACTGCGTCAAGCAAGACTCCAAATCCCACGGCATGATCAAAGCCAGCGGTGTCTTTGCTTTGAGTTTCCTAGAAGCAGGGCAAAAAGAGTTAGCCCAGAAATTCTTCAAGCAGCAGCGCCGCGTTGGCAATAAATTTGAGGATGTAGAATTTTATCCCGGCGCGGAAACTGGTTGTCCGATTATCTCGGACTCTCTGGGTTACGTCGAGTGCAAAGTTGTCGGTGCTGTGGAACACGGGGATCACACGGTTTATGTGGGAGAAGTTGTGGCTGCAGGCGTCCACCGAGAAGGCAATCCGTTGCTGCTAGAAAGCACGGGTTGGAATTACGGGGGCTAAAGACTTGGCAGTTGGCAGTTGTTAGTAAAAAAAACTAACACTGAGAAACCCGGTTTCTTTAAAAGTCCGGGTTTCTGAATACTAAACAAATTTTTAAGTTGAATTACAGCGACCTATTTATTACTTGCGAGAGTTAGGCGTCGCATAACTAATAAAAAATCGGCGACAATTCTGTCAGCGTTGTCGGGAGTTAAAATTGGTACGTGGATGAAAATACATTTAGCGGCTATTTGAGAATCGCAAATATGTTTTAAAACCGCATAATATAGGGCTTCGCATACAAATTTTCCGGCTTCGTGACTGATTTCTGTGGCAGCTAAATCAGCGACTAGCGGTTCGAGATTAACTGCTGTTTTCCGAATGTCGCTCTCGCAGCAAGCGCAGGATTCTAGGGTTAATTTTTGCCTGCTTTCGGCCATGCCGCAGCAGATAATAGTATCGGGTTGGAGTTGGTTGATTTTGGCGATCGCTAAATTAGGTGCTAGCTGAAAATCTACTGGCAGTTTCCTCAAAAAAGTCAAGGAATCAGGCCAAGATTTGATTTGGGAAATCTTGGCTAATAAGTCGTCCGAAGAGTTGGATTGCTGATGGGGAAGCCAAGTATCAAATGAGGTTAGCAGGATTTTCGCCGTCATATTTGTGCAATAATACTGATATTGATAATATAAGGCAAGTAAGTCAATGTCTGTCATTGCAGTAGTAGACTATGACATGGGCAATCTGCACTCAGTCTGTAAAGGCTTGGAAAATGTGGGTGCAGTGCCAAAAATTACAGATTCTCCTGCTATAATCGAGCAGGCTGATGCGGTGGTTTTGCCGGGAGTTGGTTCGTTTGACCCGGCAATGCAGAATTTAAGATCGCGCAATTTGATAGAACCGATAAACAGGGCGATCGCCTCGGGAAAACCTTTTTTAGGCATTTGTTTGGGTTTGCAAATTCTGTTTGAAAGTTCCGAAGAAGGTGTAGAACCGGGATTGGGCGTTATTGCGGGAAAAGTGCGCCGATTTCGCTCGGAACCGGGTTTGACAATTCCCCACATGGGATGGAATCAATTGCAATTTCCTCACCCGGATTTGCCGCTGTGGCAAAATTTACCGTCTGATCCTTGGGTTTATTTCGTGCATTCTTATTATGTCGCTCCAGTTGATTTGGAAGTGCGATCGGCAATGGTGACTCACGGTAGTCAAAACGTGACGGCGGCTATAGCTAAAGACAATCTGATGGCCGTGCAATTTCACCCGGAAAAGTCTTCGAGTACGGGATTGCAAATGCTGTCAAATTTTGTCAGTCTGGTGAGAGAAAAAGTACCTGCTTAGGTGGCATCAGTCTTGAAAAACCCGGTAGATTGCCGAAACCGGGTTTGACATTTTAAAAGTCTTCTTCCCTCTTCCTTCTTCCTGACATCCGTTACATCCGTTACATCCGTTACAGAATCCGTTGCCGAACTTCCTCCTTCCTTCTTGCTAAATGAGTTTAAGAATCTGTGGCAATCGCCAAATCAAAACCCTGCCGGGAGTCGCAACTCGCCCTACACCTTCGCGAGTCAGAGAAGCTTTATTTAATATTTGGCAAGGGACGATCGCAGATTGCAGATGGCTTGACATTTGTACCGGCAGCGGTTCGATGGGTGCAGAAGCTTTGTGTCGGCAAGCGGCGAGTGTCACTGGCATCGAACAGTCGGCGAAAGCTTGTGCGATTATCCGCGAAAACTGGGAGCAAGTAGCAGACTCGTCCCAAACATTCCAAATACTGCGGGGAAACGCGACGGCGAAATTGGCAACACTAGCGGGGCAGCAGTTCGATCGCATTTACTTCGATCCGCCCTACGCCAGCGACTTGTACGAACCTGTGTTAAACACGATCGCCAGCCAAGAAATGCTAGCACCAAACGGCGAAATCGCGATCGAGCACAGCCCGGAGCGATCGGCACAAGCGATTTCCGGCCTAGAAATTTGCCGCCACAAAGTCTACGGCAATACAGCATTAACCTTCTATACCCGCAGTTACTGATCGGCTCAAACCGCAGCAGCGTCACTCCTGGAGACAAAAAGAAACTGGGTTTCGTGGCATGGGCGCGCCCCCGGGACTAAAAGTTTTTCCTTTGGGTACAATACAAATTTTTCCGATGAAGTTAAGCTTTGTGCGTAGGTTGTCAGAGCAAGTTGCTTAAGCAATCGACGAAATAAATGGAGTTTAGGCTGAAAATAAAGACTTTCAGTTGTAACATGAACCCAAAGTGTGAGTGTGAATATTCCTAAAGGAGTGAATATGGTTCAGACACCTTCGCGCCCTCGTGGCAGCGAGTTTCCGGCTGTTAACTCGGTACAGCCAGCCAAACTGGATACGATTCTGCTGGGAAATAGCCTCTCCCTGCCAAATACCAAACTCTTCGGCACAGACGGCATTCGCGGAAAAGTTGGAGAATTGCTGAATGCACCCCTAGCCCTGCAAGTGGGCTTCTGGGCTGGACAAGTTTTACGGCAACATTCCCCCAACCAGGGGCCTGTGATTTTGGGGCAAGACAGCAGGAATTCCAGCGATATGCTGGCAATGGCACTGTCAGCGGGTTTGACGGCCGCCGGTTTAGAAGTTTGGAATTTGGGATTGTGTCCCACTCCCTGCGTTGCTTATCTGGCAAGCGTTTCGGAGTCGGTCGGCGGAGTGATGATTTCGGCTTCTCACAATCCCCCAGAAGACAACGGCATTAAGTTTTTTGACTCAAACGGCTCGAAGCTGTCGCAGCAGTTGCAGGAACAAATCGAAGCGGGAATCCGGGGAGCAAAGGTTCCGGTTGCTAGCTTGGCTTGGGGACACCACTACCATCGGTCTGAGTTGGTTCAAGATTATGCCACTTCGCTCTGTGATTCGCTGCAACAGATGAATTTGGAGGGAATGCGGATAGTTTTGGATTTGGCTTGGGGGGCGGCTGCGGGTTTGGGGCCGGCGGTGTTCGCGCAAATGGGGGCGGAGGTTATCTGTTTGCACGACTCTCCTGATGGCGATCGCATTAATGTTAACTGCGGTTCTACTCATCTCGACAGTTTGCAAGCGGCAGTTTTGGAACACAATGCCGATTTGGGATTTGCTTTTGACGGCGATGCCGATCGAGTTTTGTGTGTTGACAACGAAGGTCGAACGATTGACGGCGATTACATTCTTTATCTGTGGGGCCGACAGTTGCGCGACTCCCAACAGTTACCATCCAATTTAATTATTTCTACTGTAATGGCTAACCTCGGCTTCGAGCGAGCTTGGGAAGAATTGGGCGGCAAACTAACTAGAACCGATGTGGGAGATCAGTACGTTCACGCTGAAATGCAGCGCACTGGTGCGATGTTGGGCGGCGAACAGTCTGGACATATTCTTTGTCCGCATTACGGCGTCAGCGGCGACGGTTTGCTGACAGCTTTGCATTTGGCTTCGCTGGTGCGCCAGTCCGGGCAATCTTTGGCACAATTGGTAAGTGGCAGTTTCCAAACTTATCCGCAGTTGCTGCGAAATATTCGGGTGGACGATCGCGAAAAACGCCTAAAATGGCACGAGTGCGAGGCAATGCAAAGTGCGATCGAACGTGCTACAACTGCAATGGGAGAACAGGGACGGGTTTTGGTTCGCGCTTCTGGCACTGAACCGCTAATCCGAGTTATGGTGGAAGCTGCTAGCGCCGAATTGGCTAATTTCTGGACTGAAAATTTAGTTTTAGCGGTTCAGCAACACATAGCTATCTGATGGAAATGGGGAAGTAATCTGAAGGAAGAAGTAAGAAGGAAGAAGCAAGAGGGAAGAAGCAAGAAGCCTCTAGATAAATATAGGGGCTATTGAAACCAATTTCTCATTCTTTATTCCCTCTTGCTTATTTCCTCTGTCCTAAATAACTAAATCCTTCTTTCTTCATTTCCCCATTTCTGATTGTATGAACACCAAATAAATTCAAAATGGGCGGCTGCATCGAATTTCGTTAAAAATTTTAATGGTCGTCATATTAATAACGGGGATATGGTTTCGCTTTACTAATCTGGATGGCAAAGTCTACTCGTTCGACAAATCTATCACCTCGCTGCGAATTTCTGGCTACACTTGGACGGAAATGGTGCAGCAAGATTTTCAAGGCAAAATAATTAGCGTCGCAGATTTGCAGCGGAAATACCAGCAGATAAATCCCGAAAAAACTTGGTTGGATACTGTTAAAGGTTTAGCTACAGAAGAACCCCAACTATCGCCGCTGTATTTTATTTTAGCCAGGTTTTGGGTGCACTTGTTCGGCCCGCAAGTGGCGACTGTCAGAAGGCTTTCAGCTTTGATTAGTTTGTTAGTTTTTCCCAGCATTTATTGGTTGTGCTGGGAATTATTTCGCTCTGCGTCTGTGGGATGGATGGCTGTTACAATCGTTGCTGTTTCACCCTTTCACGTCTTATACGCGCAAGAGGCAAGACCCTACATGATGTTTGCAGTCCTCGTCTTGCTGTCGAATGCAATTCTGCTGCGGGCGATCGCCCTACAAATTTCTCCCGCCATCTCTAAATTGAGCAAGGGTGTTTGGTTTATTTATGCGATCGCCCTTACTTTCGGACTGTATTCTAGTTTATTATTTTTTTTAGTAGTATTCGCCCACGGCATCTATGTAATTATCACAGAAAATTGGCGTTATAGCAAAACATTAATTACTTATTTGCTAGCTTCAGCGGCAGCAATAATTATTTTTGCGCCTTGGATTTGGGTATTACTTGATAACGCGCCCCAAATCGAATCAACAGTAGGCTTGCCCCGCCTTTCCCTGTCTTTCATATCTTCACTTAAACCTTTAATTCTCATCACCTGCCGAATGTTTATCGACACCCATTGGGCGGGCGGAATTATCAAATTTGGTTCGAGCAATATTGCTACAGATTTAATCAGACTGATTGTAGTGGCCGTATTGCTGTTAGCTATCGCACATTCAATATACTCGCTCTGCCGCTCAACTCCTAAACGAGTTTGGCTGTTTCTATTGACAGCGATCGGAATTACAGCGATAGTATTGATAGCAGTGCGAGGCGTTGCCGATCGCTATCTGGTTCCCTATATTTTAGCAATCCAGATACCTGTTGCCTATCTATTCACCGCTAAAATTGCAGTCGCCACCAATCCCCGTCAACAAAAACTGTGGCAGCTCGGTTTAATAGCGCTAATATCGAGTGGAATAGTTTCTTGTGGGGTCAGCTCACAGTCGCAACTTTGGTGGAACAAGTATCCTTCTAGCACTAAACATAATCCCCAAGTAGCCGCGATTGTCAATCAAGCGAAAAAACCTTTAGTAATCAGTCACGGAGGCAACAACATCACAGGAAAAATACTGTCTGTCAGCTATCTGCTGAAGCCGCAAGTACAGCTTTTGCTGGCAGTTAAACCCGAACAAGTAAAAATTTCTGATGGTTTTAGCGATGTATTTCTCTACCGAGCTACAGAAGCATTGCAATGTGAACTAGAAAAAGTGCAAAAATATAAAATCACACCAATTTACAAACCGGGTGATGTCTGGCTTTGGCGTGTAGAGAAATAAGGAAAGTGGCAACTGCACATGATGATTTCTGTTGTGATACCTACCTACAACCGCGAGCAACCTCTGCGAGAGACATTGGCTGATGTGATTCGGCAAAATTACCCGAATTTTGAAGTGCTGGTAATCGATCAAACTCGCACCCACGAATCAGAAACTCAAGTTTATTTAGAGGAATTGGCAAATGCTGGCAAAATTCGGTGGTTTCGGGTAGATTGGGCAAGTTTGCCGGCTGCTCGAAATTATGCAGTGCGACGCGCAGTTGGAGAGATTATTTTATTTATTGATGATGATGTACAATTGCCAGATGGTTTTTTGGCTGCTCACGCTGACAACTATTTAGAAAAACCCGATGTGGGATGTGTGGCGGGCCGGGTTTTTGACAGAATGAAACTGGATAATTCTGGAGGCGATTTGGCGATCGAATATTTGCCCTCAGAAGCGATGGATGCGGGCATTGCCTGGTATTTTATCGATTTGGTGCATACAGTAAAACCGCAGCAGGTGCTCTCGGCTAGAGGGTGCAATATGTCATTTCGCAGGCAGGTTTTTGCCGAATGGGGGCTGAGGTTTGACGAGCGGTTTGCAGGGAGTGCGGTGCGGGAGGAGTCGGATTTTTGTTTGAGATTGCGATCGACTGGTCTGAAAATTTGGTACGATCCCAATGCCTGTTTAGTTCACTTGGGGGAAGAGAGCGGCGGGTGTCACGATGTCAGCACGCGATCGATCGAATATCAAATCACATTTTATCACAATCACTTTCTAATGGGATTGAAAAATTTAACAGCTTTTCAATGCCTGCGATTTTTTGCCAAACTCTTTGACTGCCACGTTTTGGGAAATCCGCCTTGTTATAAAAGCCACTCGCCCATTAAAATTATAACTAGATTTGCTTTTTATATCTTGGGTTTTCTCAGTGCTATAAATACAGTAATTCAATCTCTGTGGAATGATGGACAAATTTACAGCCATCAAGACAACATTAACGCTCAATAATTCCCTATTCCTTCCCCCTTCCCCTAAATGAGAATTCTCGTTGCCAGTCACACCTATATTGTGGACATTAACCGGGAAAAATTCAAGATATTAGCCAACCTAGAACCCGATATTGAAGTAACAGTTGTAGTGCCGCAGCGTTGGAAACCCGGAGGCGTACAAAATAAAATTATAGAAACGGAATTTTATCAAAAGGGTTCCTTTAAAGTAATCCCTGTCTCCAACTTTAGTCAAAACAATCAAGGATTGCTAAGCTTTGGTTTTGATTTAATTAAAGTTTTGCAAAACTTTAGACCCCAGATAATCCAAGTTGAACAAGGTTCAAAATCCCTGGCTTGCGCTCAATTAATTTTATTAAATAAACTGCTCAAATTAAACGCAAAAAATATACTATTTACTTGGTGGAATCTGCCTTATCAATTGAATTGGCCTGTTTCAGTCTTAGAAAATTACAATCTTCAGCACACCGACGGCATTATTGCAGGCAACTTAGATGGGGCGAAAATTTTGCGGCAGCGGGGCTATCAAGGTGCGGTAAAAGTAATGCCACAACTCGGAGTAGATGAAACTTTGTTTCGCCGCACTGGTAAAGACGCTGATTTCTCGCGCAGGTTCGGCATTGAGCCGACCGATTTTGTGGTAGGATTTGTAGGGCGATTTGTAGAAGAAAAAGGACTGTTGACTTTAGCGGAAGCTTTGGCCGGGTTGAAAAAAAGCTGTTGGAAGTGGCTGTTAGTAGGACAAGGAAAATTGCGGACGCGCCTCGCAGAAAAATGTATTGAATGGGGAATCAGCGACCGAATAATCTGGGTAGAAAGCGTTTCCCACGAAGAGATTCCCCCCTACATTAACTTAATGAACTGTTTGGTATTGCCCTCGCAAACGAGCTATAAATTCAAAACTTTGACCACTGTGGGCTGGAAAGAACAATTCGGTCACGTTTTAATTGAAGCGATGGCCTGTAAAATTCCGGTGATCGGTTCCGACTGCGGGGAAATTCCCCACGTCATCGGGGATGCGGGGTTAGTATTCCCCGAGGGAAATGCAGGGGTTTTGCGCGAGTGTTTGCAGCAATTGATGCAGCGGCGGCAGTTGGCTGCTGATTTGGGCGATCGGGGTTATCAGAGAGCGATGAGCAATTATACCAATCAAGCTTTAGCTGAGCAGTTGTTGGAATTTTACAAAGAATTGTTGTAACTTTTAGCAGTATAATGCAAGTGTTAAATAAAAGCTGTAGTAAATGTCTATTCCTTCCGACCTACGCTCTTTGGTTGACGAACTCTACCAGGTACTACACGAGACCGAACGCCAAGCCACCCAGGGACTTTTTGCACTTAGAAGAGCAATGTCTCTTTTTCCAGAAAATGAAATACTGATGCAATACTTTTCCTCGATCAGTAATTTTCAATTCTGCGTATCAGGTGTTCGCTTACAAGCAGAGCACATTGTGGGCAATGTATTGATGGCTAGTGTGCCCGATGAAGATGTTCAAAAAGCAGGAGATTATTTAGCAGCATTGCTACGTATGGCTCCTGAAGCGAGAATTATGATAGACCAAGTAATTGAGAGATTAGAAGCATTACCATGAAACAATTACCAGATGAAAGCCAACTCCTGGAAATCCTTGAAATTGTGAAAGCTGCGGAAGCCAAAGCCAGTGAAATGTATGAATTTTCCAAGACAATGGCTCACAATACCCAAATTACAGCGACAAAGAGAGAGGAAGCTGAACAGCTAGAGGGGCAGCCTTTTCCAGATAATTAAATTTGTCATGGGAGATGTTGATATTTTGATTGAAAGAACTATCCCCCATGCGAATTCTCCAAATTATCCCCTCGATTTCCCTCGTCTACGGCGGGCCGAGTCAAATGGTACTGGGACTTTCGGACGCCCTCGCTTCGCGAGGTATTGAGCTCACCATTATCACCACAGATTCTAACGGAGATATCGGTCAACATCCCTTAGATGTCCCCTTAAATCAACCAATACAACAAAACGGCTATCAGATTATTTATTTCCGCTGTTATCCCTGGCGCAGATATAAATTTTCATTCTCGTTATTGCAGTGGTTGAATGAAAATGCGCGACAATTTGACCTGGCCCACATTCACGCTCTTTTCTCACCGGTAACTACCTTTGCTGCCACAATTGCTAGATATCGCCACTTACCGTATATTATCCGTCCCTGCGGTATGCTTGACCCCGCCGATTTGCAGAAAAAAAAGCGCTTAAAACAGATTTATGCAGCAGTTTTAGAACGCCCTAATTTAGCAGGGGCGGCCGCCATTCATTTCACAAGTAAAGAAGAGGCTAAAATCTCAGAAAGATTTGGTTTGAACTGCACAGGCAAGATGCCTGTGGCACGGGATTTGGACTTCCCAGGCAAGATGCCTGGGCCACTGGATCTGGTGATTCCATTGGGGGTGACAGCAGGTTTGTTTCCTAAGAGATTGCCCGAATCTCAAGTGCCAATTATCTTATTTATGTCGCGAATTGAACCTAAAAAAGGGCTTGACTTGCTAATTACAGCATTAGAAAGTATTTTGGCATCGGGAATAAATTTTAAGTTTATTTTAGCGGGTTCAAATCCCCAAGATGCTGGTTATGAAACAAGAATTAAAGTACAAATTCAGAATTCAATCTTAGCACAATACACAACAATAACTGGCTTTGTGAGCGGCGATTTAAAAAGTGAACTGTTGACAAACGCCGACTTATTTGTCTTGCCTTCTTATTACGAAAACTTTGGGATTGCTGTAGCAGAAGCGATGGCTGCGGGTGTACCTGTCGCCATTTCCGATCGCATACATATTGCCGAAGACATACAGCAAGCAGAAGCTGGTTGGGTGGGGCCTTTGGAAGTAGGGGCGATCGCCAATTCAATTAAATCTGCACTTCTGAATCCACAGGAACGCCAACGGCGCGGATTGAACGGCAAAGAGTATGCCAAAAAGCATTATAACTGGGAGGCGATCGCCCAGCAAACCATCGAGGCTTACCAGCAGATTTTGTCGTCTACTAACTAATGCCACAGCGGTTTACCTTCTGCTTCTTCGCCTGCTGCGAGTTCTTGTACTGCTGCTATCAGAATTAGCCGGCGAGATTTTTTCAACGCTGCTATTGCTTTTAATATTAGTAGAGTCAGAGTTTGAGGCATCAATCGCCGATTTTCTTCTAATTATAATCGGAACATTAAGAGCTCGACCGCAAGGTCGGCCGAAGGAGTCTATCTTCCTTCGATAATCGCAGATTGCAGCCTCTGCAATCGGTTCTTGACAATCATTAATAAAGCTTTGGGCTAATTGGTAATTCTTGCCGTCTCCCTGCTTTGAGAAAAGTTCTCCAGCTTGGTTAAAATCTGCTACTGCTTGCGATTTTGTTCCCAACATACAGCGAATAGCACCTCGTTCCAAATAAGCCAAACCATAATTAGGATTAACGCGAATAGCTTGTTCGTAATCCCCGATCGCCTTTTGCTTGTTTCCCAATTCATAATATGCTTGACCGCGACCGAAATAAGCTTCTGCCAAGTTAGGATTAAATTGCAGCGCTCGATCGTAATTGTAAATCGCCTGCTGCTTGTTTCCCTGTTGGCCAGTAGCAATCCCCAATCCGAGGTAAGCTTGAGGTATGTTCGGATTCAGCGCTAAAGCCTGAGTAAAATTGGCGATCGCCCCCGGAACATCTCCCTTTTGAACTTTCAAAGAACCTTGGTTGCTAAAATTTGCAGCTTTTTGAGCGATCGCCACTCTTTGACTGATAACAGCGCGATTTGCCCGGTAATTAGATAACTTATTTTGAGCTAGATTATAAACAGGTGTACGTGAATCGATCGCTTCTAAAAGTGCGATCGCCTGTTGCCATTTACTTTGCGACTGATGCCAAACTTCCATCGGATGAGGCGGTTTTTGCACAACCACAGCAGCTTCCATTGCCAATTGTTGAGCTTTTTCTAGACTTTCTGCGGCCTGTAAATTTTGCGCTACGGGAACCAAGCTCGGGCGCAGTTTCAGCAAATCAGCTCTAGCTTGTTGATACCCAAAGCCAGGGAAGTTAGGAATTTTGTCTAAATTGGCGATCGTTTCTTTAAGTCGTTTCTCGAAACTTCTGAGCAAATTGACATCGGTCACTTTCCCTGCATTCTGCGTTTCAACGGCCAGTATTTGCGCTTGCTTCAGCGTTTCATTTCCCGATCGCATAAAGGCGCTCATCCCTGCACCTGCCCCCAACATCAAAACCCCTAAACTTGCTAATAAAGCTGCGGGTATTTTGCGGCTTCGCGAGTTATTAACTTGATTGTTAATTCGTGATGGCTGTACCCTTCGAGTCTGACGAGATTGTTCCGCTTCCGGTTCGGGCTCCACCTCCAACTCCCAAGCCGGTAACTGCAAATCATCTGCTGCTGTTTCGGCTGTCAACTCCCTACTAATGGGAGCAATATTATTGCTATTTCCGCTGTCATACTTGTCAACCAAACTCTGCAATCCTGCTTGATATCCTTCTCCTACTGCCTGAAATCTCCATTCTCCATTCTTTCTATACAAACGACCAAACTCTACAGCAGTCTCTCGCGAAAAATTCTCTTTTAATTCATACCGAACCAGTTCGCTTCCCGTATCCAAATTGGTAATTTTGATAAAACTCTTTTTGATATTGCTAAAATTTGCCTTGATTTTATCTGCTTCGTGAATAGTGACCGCAAAAGTTATTTCCTCAATTTCAGCATTAATTTTCTCTAAAATAACGCCGTAAATAGTCTTCTTTTCTTGACCTCGGTTGTTTTTGTCAGGAATCGATTGCAGTACCGAACCGTCACAGGATTGCAGATTATTATAAAAGATAAAATATTTATCGTTAGGTAGTTTGCCGTCAGCACTTAGCATAAAAGCAGAGACATCAATCTCGTAGCTTTGTCCTGCCTCTGTCACCTGCCAACCGAGGGCGATCGCGATTTTTTTCAAACCGGGCGCTTCTTTAGAGATATTAAATCTCTCACCCTTACTTAATTGCATTGTCATCTGCTTATTTGTTAAACATCAAACTTTATAGTGTTCATGTTAATATTAAGTCTCCGGATAATTTTTGTATTCAATAAAACTTAATATTTGGCTTTTAATAGCGGGCTTGATTAAAAATATGTGCTGCCTGTATCTGAAATTTACTGAGATTTACTTAAGTACAATTACGTAATTAAAAACCTGGCTTTCTCCCAAACCGATTTCTACAATTAAACTTAATTTGACCCTACTTTGGAGCATTTTCAGAACTAGGTAACAAGGTAACAAATTTACCAAAACCTCCAGATGAGACTGTTCCGCTTCCGGTTCTGACTCCACCTCCAACTCCCCAGCCGGAAACTGCAAATTATAGCCAGTTACCGCTGCCAACTCGTGAGGAATTGGAGCAATATTATTACTACTTTAGCTGCAATACTTATCCACAAAACTCTGCAATCCTGCCTGATATCCTGCTCCTACCGCTTGAAATCTCCACTCTCCATTCTTTCTATACAAGCGACCAAATTCTACAGCAGTCTCTCGCGAAAAATTCTCTTTTAATTCATAACGAACAAGTTCTTTTTCTGTATCCAAATTGTAAATCTTGATAAAAGCATTTTTTATATTGCTAAAATTTGCATTAATTTTTTCTGCTTCGTCAATAGTGACAACAAAAGTTATTTCCTCAATTTCAGGATTAACTCTTTTTAAGATAACGCCGTAAATCGTTTTATTCTCTTGACTTCGGTTGTTTTTATCCCGAATCAATTGCAGTACCGAACTGTCACCGGATTGCAGATTATTGTAAAAGATAAAATATTTATCGTTAGGGATTTTGCCGTCAGCACCTAGCATAAAGGCAGAGACATCAATCTCGTAGCTTTCTCCTGCCCCTGTCACCTGCCAACCTAGGGCGATCGCCATTTTTTTTAAACCGGGCGCTTCTTTAGAGATATTAAATCTCTCACCCTTACTTAATTGCATTGCCATCTGCTTATTTGTTAAACATCAAACTTTATAGCGTTTATGTTAATATTAAGTGGGACAATAACTTTTCTTCTTTAAGAAAACTTAATATTTTGTCTCTAATAGCGGGCCTCATTAAAAATATGTGCTACCGCTCTCCGAATTTATTGAGATTTACTGAGAGAGAATTACGTAAGCAAAAACCGGGCTTTCTACAAAACCCGGTTTCGACAATTGAACTTAATTTGAGTCTAATTTGGAGCATTTTCAGAACTCGGTGGCAGGGTAACAAAATTACCAAAAGCTCCAACCGTTTGATAGCTTTTTTTGCCTAATTCAGTGGTGTAGATACTAACCACACCTAAGTTTTGACGCTGCGTTGTATTGTCGAGCAAGCTTTCGATTGTGTTTCGCTGCGAAGTCAGCAAATTTTTGCAACTGCCGATTAAACTATCTGTAATGCCGCTCAAAGCTTTCGGAACGCGAGAATCCTTGCACACAGTGCTTTCCAGCTCGGTTTGGAGTACGCCGGAAGCATAAGTTAGGTATTTGTCTCTCCCAGGATTTGTAAATGCCATGCCCGCCGCCAGAAGAGTCAGAGCCATCGCGACTTTTCCCACATTGCCGAAAAAATTAGAAGTTGGCTTGTTAGTATTCATTGCGTTATCAATATTCATTTTTTTTAGCCCCGTTGATTTATAAGCTTCTCTTGATTTAAACTACACCTCCTCAGAAACAGATTTCCGAAAGGAGGGGACAGTTTTTAGATTGGAGGCCAGTTGCGAGTAAGTCTCTCACTGGTTTACCTTCCTTTTACGTTTCTCCCTCCCTCAAATCCGGTAAATCTTCAACAAAACATTTAGCTGGTTCCCAGGCACAGCCTGGGGACGAGGAATTTAAACTTAGTTTCGCTTTGATTTTTGCCGATCGATCTCCCGCTGCAACTCTTCAATCTGACGGCGCAAAGCCTCCGTCTCGCTGTTAGGCGTTTGGGACTTGACATCAACCGCACCCTCGGATACCGCCCGCTTGTAGTTCCCCAGCTTAATTTGGCGGTATTCTTCGGAACTGGCCCAGTCTCGCAAATACCGCAGGCGTTCCACCGGGAAAGGGTGACTCAGCATCACGCCTTGGCCGCCGTTGTAAAGTAAAAATTTATACACTTGGTTGAGATTGTCTCGATCGAGCTCTTGATAGTTGTCAGACTGGCGGATAAATTCTTGCAAACTGCATTGGTCAGCATATTTACTGCTAACTCCCGCCAGTTGCATCATCGTCTTCATCACACTGTTCAAGTCATCCGTCACCAACAAAGCCGCCCGGTCTGCCGACAATTCAGCCTTGCGCCGCCACTCATAAAAAGCGAAAATTAAACCGCTACCGACCATATTTCCCAAACCGAAAGTCATCTCGCCAATTGTCGATGCGACGCTCATCGCCCACATCGCCATTTGATTTAAAGTTGGATGGCCGCATTTAATGTGTCCCAACTCGTGAGCCAAGACTACCCGCAGTTCCGCCTCGTCCAACAAGTCTAAAAGACCAGTGTTTAATACTACATAAGGCTGGTTTTTTCCCAGGGCATAGCTGTTAACTGAGGGATTCTGAGAAACAAATAAACCCGGTTCTGGAAAAACATCTAAAGCCTGCACGCACTCCCGAAATATATGATAAATGCTGGCATATTGCCGGGGCCCGACTTGAATGCTATTTCCCATTAGGTAAACGAATTGCGGTCGTTCGTAGACAAATTCTACAAATTTGCTGGCAATTAAGTCAAATCCAGGCACGCTCCGCAATGCTGCCTCGGCTTGGCGATCGAGGGGATGTTGAAAAGCTTCGCTAGAAATTCCCGTATAAGTAGGCATGGTTGTTGCAAAAATTACATCTAAAATATTTCAGTGTTGCCGATCGCTGCTGGTGCTAGCTGGCGCCTGACTTATCAATGTTATCGCGACAAATATTGAACTGTTGTGGAACAGCCATCTTGCCTGTTCAAATTAGCGTTAAAATTGTGATTCTGGTACAGGCGCGATCGACAAACATCTTTCACAGTGCCTGTGTATCGCCTCACCCAAAAATTGGAACGTGCAAAAATGGCTATCCTGCGACTCGAAAACGGTACAACCTACACTCAACAAAGCGACATTACCCGAGAACTCGCTTCCTTAAACATTCAACTCAACCGCTGGCCCGTGGGTGACAGCGCTGAAATTCAAAATTTGTTAGCTAAAGATGCTCTTGACGACAATCAAAAAGAGCAAGTGCTGCAAGCCCTCGACGGCTACTTTCACCAGTTGTCGGAAAGTGCAGGCTATCAGGATCGCGACTTAATTGTACTGCACCCAGACATTCCCAACATCGACACCTTGCTGTCCAAATTCAACCAGTGCCACATCCACGCCGATGATGAAGTCCGCTATATCGTAGCAGGTGAGGGCATTTTCGGCTTCGTCCGTCCCGACGGTAGCCAAGTCGAACTCACAGTGCAGCCGGAAGAATTTATCAACGTGCCGGCGAATACAGAACACTGGTTTTATTTGACAGCAGCCCGGAAAATTAAAGCGGTGCGCTATTTTACCACCAAAGAAGGCTGGACGCCTGAGTATACCGATACCGAAATTCGATCGCGTTTAGCTGCTGTTTGAACAGTTGACAGTTGAGAGTTGACGGTTGACGGCAATCTTCAAATCATCTAAAAATCCTCAAATCCAGCCTCAAATTTTGTGGTTTGAAGATTGCAATATGCTCAAAGCAACCGCCTCCGCCACCTTAATCCCATCAATCCCCGCCGACAGGATTCCACCCGCATATCCTGCACCTTCCCCAGCAGGATAAAGACCTTCTGTATTCAAACTCTGATAATCATCTTTGCGTTTAATCCGAATTGGTGAAGAAGTGCGCGTTTCCACCCCTGTCAAAACCGCATCATCCATCGCAAATCCTTTAATCTGTTTGTCAAAAGCCGGAAGTGCTTCGCGGATAGCTGCGATCGCATAATCTGGCAAACTTTCGCTCAAATCAGTCATCACAACTCCCGGCGTATAAGACGGCTGCACACTGCCTAGCGCCCTGGAAGGGCGATTCGCCAAAAAATCCCCCACAAGCTGCCCAGGGGCGTTGTAAGTGCAACCTCCTAACTCAAATGCCCCTTCTTCTAAGCGACGTTGAAACTCAATTCCGGCTAAGGGATGACCCGGATAATCTTCCGGCGTGATACCCACCACAATTCCGCTGTTAGCATTGCGTTCATTGCGAGAATATTGACTCATCCCATTAGTGACAACTCGCCCCGGTTCTGACGCAGCCGCCACTACCAAACCACCGGGACACATACAGAAACTATACACAGAACGATTGTTTTGGCAATGGTGAACCAGTTTGTAATCGGCGGCACCCAAAAGCTTATGGCCCGCCCGATCGCCAAAACGACAGCGATCGATGATAGTTTGGGGATGTTCCACCCGAAAACCAATGGAAAAAGGTTTAGGCTCAATGTAAACCCCGCGCGAAAACAACATTTCAAAAGTATCGCGGGCGCTGTGTCCCACCGCCAGAACTATATAATTACTAGCAATATATTCTCCGCTGGCGAGGGTAAGTCCCTGCACTTTTCCCTTTTCGATGTGGATATCTTCTACACGACTTTGAAACCGAATTTCTCCGCCTAATGTTTCAATTTGGGCGCGTAGACTTTGGACAATTCCCACCAGCTTGAACGTGCCAATATGCGGTTTATTAATATATAAAATTTCCGGTGAAGCTCCTGCATTCACAAGTTCCGTCAGCACCTTCCGCCCATAATGCTGAGGATCTTTAACTTGGCTGTAGAGTTTGCCATCGGAAAAAGTACCCGCACCACCTTCGCCAAACTGAGCGTTAGATTCAGGGTTGAATTCTGCTTTTTTCTTCCAAAATCCAAAGGTATCAACCGTGCGATCGCGCACTGCTTTTCCGCGTTCTAAAAGGATGGGGCGAAACCCCATTTGTGCCAGCATCAGACCCGCAAACATACCGCACGGCCCTGTACCAATCACAATGGGGCGAATCGTCAAATTGCTGGGGGCTTTGGCTACATAGCGATAACTCGTGTCTGGTGTCACCATTACATGAGGATCTTTTTTGAAGCGTTGGAGAAGTTGCTTTTCCTGTGTCGTCTCTACATCCACAATATAGACAAGGAGGATTTCTGCTTTTTTACGAGCATCGTAGCTGCGCTTGAAGATCGAATAGCTGAGTAATTCTTCGGGGGGAATTTGCAGCTTTTTGAGAATGGCGCTAGCGATCGCATCTTCAGGATGATCGAGGGGGAGTTTTATTTCGGTTATTCGTAACATATAGTGGAAGGAAGAAGGAAGAAGGAAGAAGGAAGAATAAAAATCCCGAACAGAAGTATTATAACTATTTAACCGGACATCCTATGGGCGATCGTCCTCGGTCGATCAATTTTTAATTTTTGAGTGGATAATTGAAGAAGCGTTATAATAAACAAAAAATTAAGTTTTGTAAAGACCCTTGACTGCAACATTCACACCTAAAAACAGCCGAACCTGGCACGCTCTCAACCCCCTGTGGGAAGGAGCAGAAGACGCAGTACAAAAGGGTTTGCCCCACACCAAGCTCGCACCGGCGTGGCAAATACTGCTCTTGGGCGACGGTTCCCCCACCCGTCACCTGCAACTGCTGACAGGGGAACCCACTGAAGTAGATGTGATCGATATGTCTTTAGTGGGTGAAGACGCAGACGGCGCGCCCCAGCAAATTGTCGCGGTTCCGGGGCCGCGGCTGCGCCGACAAGTGTGGCTGCGAACTGCTTCTGGACAGCGTTTAGCCTATGCGACTTCTTGGTGGGAAGCGAGCCACGTAGACGAATATTTACAAAATAAATCTTTGCCAATTTGGGCCAGTTTAGCGCGACTGCGGACGGAATTGTATCGGGATGTGCAAGGGATTTATTGCGGTGATTCGGCTGCTTTGGAATCAGCGTTTGAAGAGTCGGGCCCTTTTTGGGGGCGACACTATTTGTTTTGGCATCATGGTAAGCCATTGACTCTGATTTATGAGGTTTTTTCTCCTTATTTAACTAAGTATTTGGGGCCGATGCAATTGGATGTGGATTGAGACTGAGCTCTTGCACTATTATGAATCAGGCTTTCAGGGGGGGCTAGGAGCAACGCCCCACAAGAAAATTTACCGATTGTGGAACAGGCATCTTGCCTGTTCTTAAAAATAGTTCCGACGAAATTTCACTCGCAAACCGTCGCGCGGATGAGGAATCGGTACTGTGATCAAATTCAAATCTTGATCCGGTAACAGATCCCACTCGTACTCCCGAACAATCTTTGCCGCAAACAACTTCATCTCTAACCGGGCAAATTCTTTGCCCAAACATTCCCGCAAACCGCCGCCAAAGGGCACGTAGCTGAAAGGTTTAGCCGATCGCTCCGAGTTAAATCGATCGGGGTCGAAGCGATCGGGTTCAGGATAAACTTCACTATCCTCATGGGTTTGATTAATTTCAGAAAGCACACTCCAACCTTTAGGAATTTCATAGCCGCCAAACTCACAAGCATTAATGACTGTCCGAAAAACACCTCCCACGGGTGGAACTAAACGCAGCACTTCTCGTAGCACCTGTTCTAAATAGGTCATTTGTTTGAGTTGTTCCAATGTTAGGGGTTCCGTAGCGGGGAACTGCTGCTGTTCGGCCCGCACTTTTGCCATCACATCGGGATGTTGAGCCAGGACAAGACAAAAAGAGGCGATCGCCGAAGTTAGAGTTTCGTGTCCCGCAAACAACAGCAGCAGCACTTGATCTTTCAACTCCTCCAAACTCAAACCCTTTCCCTCATCATCGCGAGCGGAAATCAGCAAACTCAAAGCATCATTGCCGCTAGGGGCTCCTTGTTGGCGATCGCGAATAATATTTTCCAGTTCTGGTAACAGTAAATTTCTGCTCTTTTTAGATTTCCCAAACTGACTCCAAGGCAAATCTAAAGGAATCGAAAATAAACCTTTAGACCAATTTTCAAAATAATTTCCTAGCGCCGTTTCCGAACCATTATCAATCCCAACCAACAACTTACCCGCAACATCAAAAGTATAATTTCTCAGTTCGGGATACCAAGTAAGTGTCTCCATTTTGGCCCATCTTTGTAAATAGCGCTGAGTGATCTCTTCCATCGCGTCGATGTAGCCAGCCAGCGCCCGTGGTTGAAATGCTTGGTACAGCAACTTGCGCCGATTTTGGTGGTTAGCACCCGTTTGCAACGCCAAGGAAAGCGGCCCTAAAAGCGCTTTCGCGCTCGGAGGAAAATCAACAACAAAATATTGGTTCTCATTGCTTAAAACAAATAAATTCGCCTCCGGGCCGCACATAAAAACTGTAGGCTGTCCGAAAATGCTGGTTTTGAAAATGGGCCCGTACTGCTGGTGGCGTTTTTTGGCAAATTGGGAATCTTGCAAAAAGTTGATACTATCGCCAATTAGGGGTAAACCGAAACTGCCGGGAGGTAATGCCATTTTAGATTTTAGATTTTAGATTTTTAATATCATATCAATTTTAGTTGTAGGCTACGCAATATGTACCCTACAAGTTTTGGGTAAAATAACTATTATCTGTGTGTAGTCTGTAGGATGCGCCAATCTTAAGGTTAGTACAAAAAATTCTAGTTTTTCCCACTAACTCACCTTAGTGATTTTTCCTACAAACATATTTTAAAATTTTGTGCTTTTAAGCGGAATCTTAATCGTAAATTCAGTTCCTTTCGCTAGAGCGGAAATACAATTGATTTCACCTTTATGTTTTTCGACTATAATTGAGTGGGAAATCGCTAAACCCATCCCAGTACCCGAACCGATCGGTTTTGTAGTATAGAACGGGTCAAATATCCGCTGCTTGACTTGATCGGTGATACCTGCACCGTTATCAGCAATTTTAATCAGAGCGAAAGTACCTTCTACCTCTGTACGAATGCGGATAACTCCCGGATTTTCTAGCGGTTCTTGTAAAGCGTCAATAGCGTTAGCGATAATATTCATAAACACCTGATTCAACAGTCCGGCGTAGCACTCCACCAGCGGCAATTGTCCGTATTCTTTAACGACTTGAATTGCTGGGCGCTCGGGCTGAACTTTCAGACGGTGTTCTAAAATCATCAATGTGCTGTCGATGCCTTCGTGAATGTTAACCTTTTTCATGTCAGATTCATCAAGGCGAGAGAAATTCCGCAAACTCCTCACGATATCCCGGATGCGAGTAGCTCCCATCTGCATAGAAGACAGCATTTTCGGCAAGTCCTCTAGCAAGAAATCCATTTCTAACACCTCTATTTCCTCCTGAAGAGCTGGAGAAGGTTCTGGGTATTCATTTCGATACATTTGCAGGAGTTTCATTAGGTTTGTGGTGTATTCTTCTGTGTAGGTAAGATTGCCGAAAATAAAGCTGACCGGGTTATTGATTTCGTGGGCAATTCCTGCTACCATCTGACCGAGACTCGACATTTTTTCTGCCTGCACGAGTTGAGTTTGAGCTTGCTGGAGTTCGCACAGAGTTACTTCGAGTTTGGCAGCTTGTTCTTGTGCTATCCGAGCTGAATCGACGCTTTGAGTGTAGAGTTCGGATTGACTGATGGCGATCGACAATTGATCGCAAATTGCCGATAGCAAGTCCACTTCGTCTTTTGTCCACCTGTGCACCTCGTGGCAAGAAGTGCAGCCAACAACTCCAGTTAAACCCCCTGCACTCTTAACCGGCAAATTCAAGACAGATTTGTAACCCACCTGCAAAAAGAATTCCCTTTCTACTGGATCGCTGAAAGCTGCAACATCATCTATTTGATAGATTTCCAAATTAGCGATTTTTTGCGCCAGCGTCCCCGTTACCTCAGCAGGGTAATAACCCAAAAGCGGTAGCAAGTCATCATTTTTAGCTTCGTGGACGACATCCCAAGCAGCCGTCTCGGCATCGGGCGTATACCACATAAACAGACAGCGATCGAGTTGCAGCAAGTGGCGAATCTGCTGCACAGTTGTCGCCAAGATAGTATCTAAATCGAGAGAAGCGCGGATTTGACTGCCTAGCTGGTTGAGCAATTTTTGCTGCATTGCTGCTGCTTTTGATTCGGCGGCGGCGAGGCGAGATTTTTCGTAAAGTTCGGCTTGATTAATTGCGATCGCCAATTGAGTTCCTACTGCCATTAATAATTCCACTTCTTCATCTCTCCACAGCCGCACCCCGCTGCAAGCACCGCAGAGGATCGCGCCAATTTTACCCGACTGTGTTTGAACGGGAATGTCCAGCAGAGAATTGAGACCTACATACCTTAAAAATTCCCGTTCTGCTGCATCGGTTAATGCATCAACATCGTCGATACGAATTATTTCTAAATTCCCAATCTGCTCAGCGAGAGAAGCAGTTGGATTGACAGAATATAAACCCAAGAGCGAGTGTAAATCGGTATTTTTTGCCTCGGAGATCACATCCCAAACTGGTGATGACTCGTGGGGCAAATACCAAAAAAACAGACAGCGATCGAGTTGCAGCAAATCGCGAATTTGCTGCACGGTTGTTGCTAAAATAGTATCTAAGTCCAGAGATTCCCGGATATTGCTAGCTAGCTGGTTTACCAGCGCTTCCTGCTCCGCTAATTTACGGAATCTCGCTTCCGACTGTTGCAACTGTATTTGAGATTCTTTTTGTTTTGTAACGTCCAAACCCAAGCCAATTAAGCCGATCGCGCTGCCGTTGGCATCTTTTACCTTAGCTTTAATCACCTCTAAATGGTGATTGTTACCGTCAGCAAACTGCATAACTTCATCAGCATAAAAAGGAGTATCTTGACTCCAAACTTGCACGTCAGATGCCATACAGTTAGCAAATGCTTCCGCTCCCAAAATTTCTGAAGTGTGAGAAGCTGCCAAAAATCTTTCTTCAGGAACGTTCACTGATTCGCAAAAAGTTTTGTTAACCAACAGCATCTTGCCTTTAGTGTCAGTCAGCCACACCCAAATCGGAGCGTTGTCAATAATTGCCCTCAAAGTTTGCTTTTGTATGGCGAGAGCTTCTTCTGTTTGTTTGCGCTTAATTCCCAGGGCGATCGCATCTGCTACCGAGGCCAAAGCAACCAGCGTTGATTCCTTCAACTCCTGGCGAGCAAACATCGCTATTACTCCCAGCAACTGATTGTCAACAATTAGCGGGTATCCAGCAAAAGCCACCATTCCTTCTCGTGAGGCCCATTCTTTGTCGTGGAGTCGGGGATCTTCTTGCACAGAATTAGTGATGTGAGGTTTTCGCTCCAGGGCGATTAAACCAATCTTGAACTCGCCGACAGGAATGCGGGTATAAGCGCCGTCAATGCCAGTATATATCCCCGCGCTTGCTTCCAGTTCCAATACATTCTCCTCTTCATTCAGCGTCCAAATCCGAGCAAAGGCAGCATCCAAATGGCGCATAACTGCATCGGCGCAATATTGCAAAGTTGCAAACAAAGTCTGGTTTTGAGTCAGAGCAATTCCCACATCTGCTGTAAATACAGAAAGTTTAAGTTGTTCTGCTAAAGCTTGTTCTGCTCTTTTGCGCTCTGTAATGTCCGTAGCAGCACCGAGACGCTGCTGAATTTTTCCCTCCTTTGTTCTGCTAAATACTATATTCCGGCTGACTAACCAGTGCCAACAATTCTGTCGATCGCGTACCCGATATTCGTACTCAATAACTTCGCCGTCGGGAGCATTTTCTAATTGCTGCCAATATTCGGGAAATTTAGCTAAATCCTCAGGGTGGATAATGGTAGGTAACAGACTGCTACCCATTTTTTTAACTTCTTCGGGGGTATAGCCGAGGGTGTCAGCGATTTCGCGGTTGCTGTAGACATTTCGCTGCTCGGTTTCGTCGTAAACATAGAGAAGATTTGGACTGGTATTGGCAATTCGCTCAACAAAACGCTGACTCTCTTGCAGCGCTGCTTCTGCTTGTTTTTGAGCGGTAATGTCGCGGCCGACACCATAGATCAATTCTTCCTCGCAGAAACGGGTAGCAGTCCAGGCTATCCACTTGTAAGAACCGTTGCGACAGCGCCAGCGGTTTTCAAACCCAACGGTATTATTCCCCGCAGCAATACTTTCAGCTTCTTTTAAAGTAGCTTCGCGATCGTCTGGATGCACGAATTCAAGGAATAGTTCGCCAATCATTTCTCTTGGTGCATAGCCGAGCATTTTTTCTGCTGCTGGGTTGATGAGTGTTACATAACCGTCAAAACTAAGGACGCACAGCATATCTAGCGACAGGCTAAAAAACCGATCGCTTCCGTTGGGTTCGGTGGATGGGCGATCGTTGCGCGCTAGGACCCAAGAGGCGTTTGAGCGCGCCGATACCCCCAAAAAGACAATATTTGCTACTCCCAAAAATCCCAGGGCGAGTTGGCTATCGTAGAAATTATCACCGCTGCCAGCTACGAGCAACCCGTTTAAGACAAGCAGTACAATTATCAAAATTGAGAAGACACTGCCAGGGGCGATCGTCGCTAATCTGGTTTTTTCATCCTGCTTTCTGCTTTCTACCTTTTGTATTCTAGTGAAGGCTTCTCGGATTTTTATTAAAAACCCTGGCAGTAAGTTAAACACTTTAGCGTTTTTTGAGGCTTCGAGTTGAAGTGAGTGTTTCATTTTTTGACTCGATATTAACTTGGACTTTTCCTGATTTAAAAATTACAATAAAGAGGTTGAAATATTGTAAAAATTTCCTTCTTGGCAAGCTCTAGCATTTAAGAATATACGTAAATTTACGCAAAACCACCCGATAACTAAGTGTATTTACGGCAGTAGCGAGCAATCTCTTTTTAGCTGGGGTGCACATTTTATAATTTTTCCGACTCAGAGAGAGAGTTTATCTATAATACTGCCTTAGATATTGCTGTTAGGCATTGGACATTTGGCCTAATTTAGCTAGTCTTGGGCGCAGAAACTCGCACTCCTAGGTGCAGAACCTAATTATGTAGGCTGCCCCTGAAGCTGCTTACCGCGTTAGACTAGCGTGTTATACCCAACTTTTTTTGTGTAGAAATAACTGGGTTTGATTTAGGAAAATACTGCGCGGATCGCCCTGGCTGTGGGTTGATAAACCCGGAATATGAGTCAAGTTCAAGCAGGTTGAATTTGACCATAAATTATGAATTTAAAATAAAAATAAACTGCTAATTTGTGAAGATAAAATGAAAAAAATCTTCGTAGCAGTTTTTCGTTGACCGAGATGTTCGCGCGTAATGGCTAATTAGTAATTGGTAATTGGTAACGGGCAATTGGTAATTGATACCAGTTTAAAACACTAGAGCTCAAACCTGTTTCGATTCATCCGCAGGCGATGGGGGCCAAGCAGCTTGGCGACCTAGTTGCTGTTGCCGAATTCGCTCCAAATTCCCTGCTGGAATAGAAGCTATAAGTTGCCGCGTGTAAGCTTGTTGCGGTTGGCGGTAAATGCGCTCGGCAGTGCCAATTTCTTCGATTTTACCTTTGTTCATGACGATCGCGCGATCGCTCATAAACTTGACCACGCTCAAATCGTGAGAAATAAAAATATAAGTCAGTCCAAACTCTGTTTGCAACTCCTTCAGCAAATTTAAAACTTGCGCCTGCACCGACACATCTAATGCCGAAACCGACTCATCGCAAATAATAAACTTAGGATTCAAAGCCAAAGCTCTAGCAATACAAATTCGCTGCCGCTGTCCGCCCGAAAACTCGTGAGGGTAGCGCCGCATGAAATCGGGATTTAAACCCACTCTCTCCAACAAATAAGCAGCGCGATCGCGCTGTTCTTTCTGGTTCTTACCAAAACGGTGAATCACCATCGGTTCCATCACCGCATCCCCAACATTTAGGCGCGGATCGAGAGAACTAAAAGGGTCTTGAAAAATAATTTGCATATCGCGCCGCAGCCACCGCAATTTGCGATCGTACTCTTTTTGCATCCGATAATTAGCCATCCACTGCGATGCGGAACTACTTTTCGCAGGAGGCGTAATTTCTTGGCCTTCAAAAAACACTTTACCGCTGGCCGCCGGAATTAATTGCAGCAAAGCTCTCGCCAAAGTTGATTTGCCGCAGCCCGACTCGCCCACCAAACCCAAAGTCTCGCCCGGGTAAACCTCAAAAGAAATATCGTTTACCGCCATAAACAAGCGTTGAGTTTCGCCAAACATCCCCTGCACCGGAAAACCGACGCGCAAGTTATTAACAGCTAGCAAAGGGCCGGAAATATGCGGCAGCCGAGGCGGTTTTCCTGTTACAAAAGCGGGATTTCCCCCGCTGTTTTCGCCGTCTAAATCGGCATTTTTCTCGACAATTACTAATTCGCCGCTAGCATTTGTGGTGACATCCATAAAATCGGAAACTGTCGGCAAGCGGCGCAGTTGCCGATCGAGAGTTGGGCGGCAAGCTAATAAACCTTTTGTGTAAGGATGTTGGGGATTGCTAAAAATTTGTTCGATCGCACCGCACTCAACAATCTTGCCTCGGTACATCACCGCCACCGTATCGCCAATTTCCGCAATGACGCCCAAATCGTGGGTAATAAAAATCATTGCCATGCCTCTAGAGTCCCGCAACTCCCGCAGCAAAGCTAAGATTGTTGCCTGCACGGTTACGTCCAAAGCCGTGGTAGGTTCATCAGCAATTAATAAAGTTGGATTGCAAGAAATTGCCATTGCAATCATCACGCGCTGGATTTGACCGCCTGAGAGTTCGTGGGGATAGCGATCGAGCATAGCTTGTTTTTGGCCGTTGACGAGCTGCATCAAATCGCGATCGTCCTCTATAACTGCTTGATTCCCCGCAGCAGCCCGGGAATGCTCTTGTCGCAAAGTCAAACACCGCTGCCTGAGCTCATCGTCGCCCGGTAGCAGCTTCACTTCTTGCAGCAGAGAAGCAGCTTGGCGCCGCGCTTCTGTCTGCGACACCTGTTGGTGCAAACAAATGGCTTCTGTGAGTTGAAATCCGATCGTATAAACGGGATTTAGCGAACTCATCGGCTCTTGAAAAATCGTCGCAATCTGGCTGCCCCGGTATGTTTGTTTTTCCCTGTCCGGCATTTCCAGCAGATTCACAGGCCCCTTGCTAGCACCGTCTTTTGTCGAATAAAACCAAATTTCGCCGTCGATTTTCGTTGACGAGCTCGACAGCAAACCCATAACAGCGAGGGATGTTACCGATTTTCCCGACCCCGACTCTCCCACGATGCCCAGAGTTTGCCCTCGCTTGACCTCAAACGAAATGCCGTCAACCGCTTTGACGGTTGCAGACGCATCGCCTGCGTCCGCAGATTGAAATTGAACCCGCAGGTTGCGAACTTCTAGGACGGTTTCACTCATGGAGGTCTATGGCAGTTAAATGGAGATTAAGTGGATTGTAGCAGGGCCTGTTGAAGGCAGAAGGCAGTAGGAAGATTTTAAGATTGCTTTGGATAACCGACGGCGAAAGCTAACATTCTTCGCAACGCTTCGCCGTGGATGAGTTTTGAATTTTAAATGGTTTATAACTTAAAACTCAAAACTCAGAACTACTGGAGTGCCTTCTGGCTGCCAATAATTTTCCTCAAAAACCGATGACTTGAGTGTCAGCAGGCAGTGCAGTGGCCTCGGAGACCTTTTTAAACACGGTTGCCTGTTCGTTTAAGGAATTAGGTCTCGCCTCTCCGGGATTGGTGCCTTGCAACTGAAGGCGCATTTGACCTTCGGGAGTCAACTCAAAAACAGTCTGAACGGTTTCTGTGCTGCTGAGACCGACATCAATGTGCATCGGTTTTTCACCGAGATTAACTTTGTACCTCATTTCTTTGGCCCGGGCGGCTCCGTCCGGGCCTTTAGCCATGAGGAACAATTTGCCTTCTGGGGCAAAGATGAAGGTGAAAGACTGACCGGAGGGGACTGTGCCTTGCCATTGGCCTAGGAGTTGCTTGTCGATGCTGCTAGCGGCCGGGGCTGCTGTTTCTTGGGCAATTATTGGTGCTGCTGCGGATGCGGGGCCGTGTGAAGCGTTGAAGCTGGCGAGGATGCCGAAGCAAAGGCCACCTGCGATCGCTTTGCCAATCATTTTTGAATTAGACATGAGACCGATCTAAAAATTAGTTATTTGTTTTGTACACTGTAGCGGTAAAACCGTACTTTGTTTAGTTTAAATCTCTTTTAAGAATAGATATAGCTTGAGGTTCACACCTGCAACGCAGTTGTCATCACCGGACTAAAGCTTTTCCTGAGCTTGTTGAAGGGTCACGGGGCTTTCAATTTTTTATTGTAAAATCCAATACAAATCCGCTTTTAGCTGCACAGTTCGCTGTTCTGAGTTGATTGTTCTTAACTCAAAACAGCGAACTGACTATTGCGTTCGATCGCACAGATAGTTGGGCAAATCGATCGCATTAATAGTCTTTCATTAATTTTTTTCAGGATCGCGTTCGACTTGTTCTGTCGGAGATTCCGGCGCTGGTTCCTGTGGATTTTGCGATCGTTTCGTTCGCTCCAATGCCTCTGCGTAAGACCAAGCCACGCTCACAAGAAAAGCTTTCGCCATACCGTCCAAATCTTTTGAATCTTCGCTTTCCGGCGGTTCAGCTTTTTGGTTGCCGTCGTTCGTCATGTTTTTGTTTTCTCCCGGGCAGGTTTTTCTAACGACTTGTTGCAGTGTGCGATCGATACCCAAAAATTATGATTTTTCTTGCACCAGCACCCTACTCATCTTTGAGGGTATGACCTTGCTCAGCACAAATAATATCATAAATACACTGATACCAATTTTACATGAAGTTGCATAGAATAAAGATACTGTTTAGAGGTGATAAGTTATGGCACGTCAACTGATTGT
>NZ_JAUBRO010000095.1:0-8799 GCF_036701945.1 Microcoleus sp. MON1_C1
ATTAATCCGAAACATCTTAAAAACTGGTTTACTAATTGCTGCTACTGTACCTCATAACATCCGGAAGTGCTGTAGTTTTCGGTTTTCTGTAGCTAGCTGTGATCGACCCCAGTACACGGTCAGCATTTGGCAACCTAACGCCAGAGCTCACCCGCAACCGGAAGCGCAGGGAGCTTGCGACCAAAGACTGTAGGTTGTCGGTGTGCAGCGACTTGTGAGCCCGTTGTTGACGGCTCTTAGCGTGATGGACAGCGAATGGAGCGAGTGAAGCCGTCACGCCCCCCAACATCAATTGTATTGTTGTTAACTACACGATAACTTCGGTCGCCGACTATACGACTATTGGGCCGACAAGTACCTGGCACAAAGCACCCACCAGGGCCACAAAACGAAATTGAGTAGAGACCTTTCCCCGCAGGAGCAATTGCTAACCCCCAGGGATCGGAGCAATCGCCACTTTTCCAGAAACCAGCAAGTGGATGTGATCGCGAAGGAACAGCCAGTTTCTCCGCGAGGTGATCTAGGTCATGGCGAGAAGTGAGCCGGGTTTGTGTGATAGGTGATGTCGGGGCTGGTGGTTTGATGTCGCTAATTTGATTCTTGTCGAGGTCGAGCGCAATCAGGTTAGTCAAGGATGCTAGCGGTTTGATGTCGCTGATTTGATTGTTGTAGAGGGAGAGCAGAGTCAGCTTAGTCAAGGATGCTAGCGGTTTGATGTCGCTGATTTGATTGTTGTAGAGGGAGAGCAGAGTCAGCTTAGTCAAGGATGCTAGCGGTTTGATGTCGCTGATTTGATTGTTTTCGAGGTAGAGATCGGTCAGGTGAGTCAAAGATGCTAGCGGTTTGATGTCCTTGATTTGATTGTTGGTGAGGGCGAGCCAATTCAGTTTAGTCAAGGATGCTAGCGGTTTGATGTCCTTGATTTGATTGTTGGTGAGGGCGAGCCAATTCAGTTTAGTCAAGGATGCTAGAGGTTTGATGTCGCTAATTTGATTGCCATCGAGGTCGAGCCGAGTCAGGTTAGTCAAGGATGCTAGCGGTTTGATGTCGCTGATTTGATTGCCATCGAGGTCGAGCCAATTCAGTTTAGTCAAGAGACATCTCCCAAAAAGCCTGTTAACGGCAGCCAGGATGCCTACCCCACAAGAATTATGGGAGAAGTCTAAGGATGCTAGCGGTTTGATGTCCTTGATTTGATTGCCATCGAGGTCGAGCCGAGTCAGGTTAGTCAAGGATGCTAGCAGTTTGATGTCGCTGATTTGATTGTTGGTGAGGTAGAGCGCAGTCAGGTTAGTCAAGGATGCTAGCGGTTGGATGTCGCTGATTTGATTTTTGTTGAGGTTGAGATCGGTCAGGTGAGTCAAAGATGCTAGGGGTTTGATGTCCTTGATTTGATTGCCATCGAGGGCGAGCCAATTCAGTTTAGTCAAGGATGCTAGCGGTTTGATGTCCTTGATTTGATTTTTGTCGAGGTTGAGCCCAGTCAGGTTAGTCAAGGATGCTAGGGGTTTGATGTCCTTGATTTGATTTTTGTCGAGGTTGAGCCCAGTCAGGTTAGTCAAGGATATTAGCGGTTTGATGTCGCTGATTTGATTGTTGGTGAGGTAGAGCGCAGTCAGGTTAGTCAAGGATGCTAGCGGTTGGATGTCGCTGATTTGATTTTTGTTGAGGTTGAGATCGGTCAGGTGAGTCAAAGATGCTAGGGGTTTGATGTCCTTGATTTGATTGCCATCGAGGGCGAGCCAATTCAGTTTAGTCAAGAATGCTAGCGGTTTGATGTCGCTGATTTGATTGTTGGTGAGGGCGAGCCAATTCAGTTTAGTCAAGGATGCTAGCGGTTTGATGTCCTTGATTTGATTTTTGTCGAGGTTGAGCCCAGTCAGGTTAGTCAAGGATACTAGCGGTTTGATGTCGCTGATTTGATTGCCATCGAGGTCGAGCACAGTCAGGTTAGTCAAGGATGCTAGCGGTTTGATGTCCTTGATTTGATTTTTGTTGAGGTCGAGCCAATCCAGTTTAGTCAAGGATGCTAGGGGTTTGATGTCCTTGATTTGATTTTTGTCGAGGTTGAGCCCAGTCAGTTTAGTCAAGGATGCTAGCGGTTTGATGTCCTTGATTTGATTTTTGGTGAGCCTTAGTTCCGTGAGAAGAGAAAGTTTCCGATCGGCCGCCTCGCACTCAGTAGTTCCCGCTTTCTCCAACAACACCTCAACAGTATGTTTAGTTTCAGGACTCAAAGAAGCCTTTTCGCGACACCAATCAGCAAATGTCCGTCCACTATCGCCCCGTTGTTCCTGCACGACCCATGAGGAAGGTTCATTTCCAGTATTTTCCGACTGACTCCATACCACCAACATGAAAACAAGGATTAATAAAATCATAGGGAATAACCTGTGTGGATTTTTATATATTTCCCCATCTAGGATTTGAAAATGCAGAGGGTACGTCAGGAAATGGATTTTCCCCGCCTGAGCTTTTTAGAGATGTTTGAGGCTGTAAATCAGGAAATACGGATTGTACCTTAAACATTGCCACCGCTGCCTAAATTGCACCCTAGCTACTAAAGATATTGACGTTGCTGATTTACGGTATGAAAAGCTAAATAGACCCGTCATAGAAACCAGTATCGACAAAGCTTGGGGATTTCCAACTTATTTTTTCATACCCTGGTTAAGCAACGCCGATGTACGTGGAAATCTGGGATTCTGAGACACTTTTTCCCCGTTCCTTAGCCAATGGTAGCCAGCACCAACGACCGCAAACTGTCGTTGGGGATGTGCGCTCATCGCTTTGGTCGGGTAGAGACTCGGTTTTTGAGCTGTGGCGGTGTCTTGTCGCTATAGGTAAATGGTAGCCATCTGTTGTTGCTCTTTAATCTCTCGTCTAACCATTTGGGTTTCTCGCTAAACAAGAGCGACATCGTACCATCCGGAGCAACGCGATACACCCATTTTGCTCCCGGACAAATAGACGACTTCATCTCGGGAACCGATGCCGGCCATTTTCCAGTTTTGGCTGCTAGTGCTTTGACTTGCAAAATTTTCTGAGTCAGTTCCAAATCCAGCATAGACTTGGCTGCTTTACTGGTTTGGTTGGATAAACTTGTAGATGTCCTACCTATATAATTCCACCACGCAAAGTCATTTACGGTGACTGAATCAGAAGCGCAAAAATTGTGCTGGCGAGATGCTGCAAGCGATCGTTTATAGGCGTGATAACTATCGATCGCACAAAAGCGAACATAAGGTTTGATCACCGGCTTGAACCACACCAAGACATGAGATAAAGTCCAGTCTAAGATTTTTTCTTCTAAAGTTAAATTTGAGAAATACTTCCCTTGAATTAGTGAAAGCATTCCCCTATCACTAGAATGGCCTAGATCTTTTAGTATCGAAGACCACGTTTCTAGTATCGAAGACCACGAGTGTTTCCAAAGGAAGTCTTGCGAAAATTTAAACTGAAGCAAATATTCTCCCTGCAAGGATGTCAATATCGATTCGCGGTAATCGCGTTCCAGCAAGCGCTGCTGCCACTGGGCGGGAAGCCGATCGGCTTTCCGCATCACCCCTGCTGGATATTTAGCCACAATCAAAGCCACAAGTTGAGGGAAGAAGAGGGGGCTTTCTGTTAAAGGCTGGTTGATTTTCCAGGATACTTCCAGCATTTCTGCTGCTGCTTGCGTCTGACCTTTACGGTATTTTTCTAGAATGTCTAGGGCTAACACTTGTTGGAAATTAACCTGCCATAAATAATCGGGTCCGCGAGCTGTCATATCTACTTCCAGAATCCCGCTAATATCTGTTCCCCAGTGCGGTACTTCATTATTTAAAACCTGCTGGCGAAGTTCTGCTAAAGCCGTTTGGCGTCCGGCGAGATAGCGCTGTAATTTCTCTGAAGGTGGATTTACGGTATCGTTTGGTTTGGCAATCTCAGCGTTTAGGTACTGAGTTAATTCTTGTTGGATTTCTTCAAATGCCTTTTGATCGTCCTTTGAAGGCCTAAAATCAGCCCTAGACCCGATGGAGCGATCGGCAGAAGAGAAACTTTCCCCTCCATCGAACCCCACTTTAGCGAGGGACGCCGCCAGCTTCAACGCCGCATAATTCGGCTCAGTTTTGGGAAACCGTTGGGCATATGCTGCTAAATCCTGCTCGATTTCTTTTTCCTGTACAGAGGCTATATAGTTGCCACCCACAATCCAGACTGCCAGCAGTCCCGCCAACCCAACAACCGAACCACCTAGAAATTTGAGGTTCCGTCTGAACGATGGGTTTTGAATGTCCATAAACTCCTCCTTCGCGCGAGCACACCTGAAAATGAGGCGTTGCTGAATACAAGTATGAATTCAAGTTTTCGGAATGGCTATAAGCCAAGTAGAGTGAGTTTTGTAACATCAAGTGAAAAGTTTATTCATACGCCAGAATCAGCAACGCCTTACCTGTTTATCTTGCCCACTTTTTTTGGGCGCACGATCACATAACCAGGCCGTGTAACCTTTCTGCACTTATCCAGCAAGCCCTAAATACTTAACACGCCACACCCGAAGGCTAGAGCAGGATAGGAACATATCTTGACCCCGAGACTAGAACCGCTAAGTTCATTAAATAAGATGAAGCGCGTGACACATGGCTTTAGGTGTCCTTGCGGACGGCAGTGCGGAGATTTTTCTGACGGTCTTCTAATTTTTTCACTCCGACCAAGACTTACCAGCCCGTCGAAAAAATCCCGCTAGGGGTTTAGACGGGGAAAGGTCTATTCCCCCTGTAGAGGATGAATTGTCGGCTATGCCGTTATCAAGAGAGCAACTGTCACAACTGTCACAACCCGAAGCAGACTCTGGGCCTGAAGAAATTCCTGATTGGTGACGATCGCTTGAACCTGCGCGTGAAGCTCTCAATCCTGAGCTGGTTGCAATTGTTCGTCATTCGGACGATCTCGCGTAAAATAAGAGTTTGTACGAGGCGGTGCTGTTTGTTGCCGAAGACGAGAGAATCAATCAAGGACGTGGGAATTTAACGCGAAGATGCCAGCCAACTACACCGAACTCGAAAAACGCCTTTGGGAAGCAGCAGACGAACTTAGAGCCAACTCTAAACTCAAGCCTTCGGAATATTCCGTTCCGGTTTTGGGGTTGGTTTTTCTGCTCTATGCTGACTATAAGTTTGCCCTGGTTTCACAGGAACTTGCAGCGGGAAGCAGCAGGCGGCGCACGGTTGGTAAGACGGATTACCAGGCAAAAGGGGCGCTTTATTTGCCGGAAACTGCGCGTTTTGATTATTTAATCGATCGCCCGGAAGCTGAGGATATTGGCGGGGCGATTAATGCGGCGATGAAGGCGATAGCCGATGAAAATGAGGAACTCGGCGGCGCTTTGCCTAGAAATTACAATAGCTTGGAAAAACCGATTTTGCGGGAGTTGTTGAAAATCTTAAATCGGATTCCCCGAAAGAATATTACTGAGGATGCGTTTGGGGAAATTTATCAGTATTTCCTGGGGAATTTTGCTCAGAAAGAAGGGCAGAAAGGCGGAGAGTTTTTTACTCCTATTTCACTGGTAAAGCTGATTGTGGAAGTGATAGAGCCGAATTACGGGCGAATTTTAGACCCGGCTTGTGGTGCTGGGGGAATGCTGGTGCAGAGTGCGATTCGGGTTAGGAATAAGTTAGGATTTGACCCGAATCAAGTAATTAGTGTTTACGGTCAGGAAAAGGTAAACGGAACTGTAAAACTCTGTCAGATGAATTTGGCAGTTCACGGCGTTTCTGGTTTGCGAAATATCCGGGAAGGTAACACTTATTATCAAGATATTCACAACAGCGTCGGTGAGTTTGATTTTGTGATGGCGAATCCGCCGTTTAATGTTAATGGGGTGGATAGAGAAAAGATTAAGGACAACCCTCATTATCCCTTTGGCGCGCCGACAACTGACAATGCAAATTATCTCTGGATTCAGCTATTTTATACTGCTTTGAATCCGAAGGGACGGGCGGGGTTTGTAATGGCAAACTCGGCATCGGATGCGCGGGGTTCGGAGTTGGAAATTCGCCGCCAGTTGATTGAAAAAAGGGCGGTGGATGTGATGATTGCGATCGGTTCTAATTTCTTTTATACGGTGACGCTACCCTGTACGCTGTGGTTTTTCGACAGGCGGAAGCTGAAAACTCCTCGCGAGGATAAAGTATTGTTTATTGATGCGCGGCATATTTACAGGCAAATTGACCGCGCCCATCGGGAGTTTAGCGAAGGACAGGTAGAGTTTATCTCAAATATTGTGCGGCTGTACCGAGGGGAAAAGGCAGAGTTGACGGTTGCTGGTTCCGAAATGCTGACTGAGACTTTCCCAGACAAGGTTTATCGGGATGTGGCGGGGTTGTGTAAAATAGCAACATTGGATGAGATTGAGGCGCAGGGATGGAGTCTCAATCCTGGGCGTTATGTGGGGGTGGCCCAACGTCAGGAGGCGGAGGATTTTGATTTTGCCGCACGGTTGGAAGAGTTGAATGAGGAATTGGAGATTTTGAATGTTGAGGCGCGGGGGTTGGAGGAAACAATTGCTGAGAATGTCGTGATGTTGTTGGAGGGATTGGTATGACAAGTAAACAACTACTGTTTAATCGACCAGTTCCTCAAGGTTGGCAAATGCTTACAGTTGATGAGATTAAGGCTAATGAACCTCGCTCATGTGTGGCAGGGCCATTTGGGTCAAGTATAAGCTCAAAGTATTTTGTCCCCGAAGGTGTTCCTGTAATCCGTGGCAATAATTTAAGTGATAATCTAAAGCCTTTTGTGCCACATGGGTTTGCATTTGTTTCAGAGGAAAAAGCTGAGTCATTTAAGGCACAACAAGTAAAAGGTGGTGATTTAGTTTTCACCTGCTGGGGAACGTTAGGGCAGGTGGCGCTGATACCCAAGAAAGGCCCTTACTCTACATACATTATTTCTAATAAGCAGCTAAAATTAAGACCTAATCTTGAAATTTGCGATGCACGGTTCCTTTTCTATTACTTTGCTAGTCCGCAAATGGTGCAGCACATACGCAGTATTGCTATAGGTGCGGCTGTTCCTGGAATTAATCTAGGAATTCTTAAATCACTACAAGTAGTAATACCACCTCTCCCCATCCAGCGCAAAATTGCTGCGATTCTTTCAGCGTATGATGACCTAATCGAGAATAACACGCGGCGGATGGAGATATTGGAAGAGATGGCGCGATCAATCTACCGCGAGTGGTTCGTCAATTTCCGCTTCCCCGGCAACGAACAGGTGCAGATGGTTGATTCAGAATTGGGGCTAATTCCTGAAGGTTGGGAGGTTAAAAAACTCGAAAAAGTTGCAGATATTAACGCATCCACTATCAAGCCAAGTAATGCACTAGAAGAAATCAACTATATAGACATTTCTTCTGTTTCTACAGGAAAAATTGACAAAATTGAGCCTATTGCTTTATCAAATGCTTCTAGCCGCGCACGTCGAATAGTGAAGCAAGGCGATATTATCTGGTCTACAGTCAGACCTAACCGTAAGTCCTACAGTCTCATTCTAAATCCAATCCCCAATTTAATTGTTTCTACTGGGTTTGCTGTTGTCACCCCTAAAAAAGCGCCTTACACATATCTTTATCATGCACTGACAACAGATAATTTTGTAGGCTACTTGACCAACAATGCAACTGGTTCAGCATATCCGGCAGTAAATACAGGAGATTTTAAAAATGCTGATGTGTTAATTCCTCGCATTGAACTTATGAATAAATTTCACAATATTGTTGCAGACATTTTTAACGAAAAAGACAACTTTCTACGAAAAAATATCAACCTCCGCCAAACCCGCGACTTACTCCTCCCCAGACTCATCTCAGGCGAAATCGACGTAGAAAACCTCGACATCAACACCGGGCAAATCGCCGCCTAACCTCATATAATATAGATAGATTCCACCGACACGCTCTACCAATAACCCACCCTCGCTTGCATTAGAGCAATTATGGTACAGACAAAACCTATTTCAAAAACGATTACCAGCTTAGACAACCTAGAAGAAAGATTTAATCTCCGTCCTACAGAAAACGCACAATTCTTTACTGAATGGAATCAAAACTTACCCGAACTAACCGACTCTGAAACCGCCGCACTAGACCAAATCAGAAGCCGATTTTTTCGTCACCGCAAACGCGGTTCCTTAGCCGAAAGAACCATCAATCACTTAGTCATTTCTCCCTTATTAACCCTAGCTGGTTTATACGACGAACCATTCTTTGTCACCACAGAACCTGAAGTTGAACTCCTCCTAGAAGACAGAGACGAAATACTCAGAGGACGCATCGATACCCTAATTGTTCAACAGCAACTCTGGGTATTAGTTGTAGAATCTAAATCAACAATCGCCTTTTCTGTTGCCCTACCCCAAGCCCTCACCTACTTGATAGCAAACCCCAACCCAGAACGCCCCGTTTATGGATTAATCACCAACGGTGACGAATTCCAATTTATTAAACTTTTAATTCAACCTAATCCTCAATACGATTTATCTAATATTTTCTCCCTGCTACTCCCCAATCGCAATCAACTTTATGACATTATGCGAATCCTCAAACAAATTAGACAAATCATGCTGCACAAATTAGATGAAGAATATTAAATTAAGTATAGGTCACACCAACAGAGAATCAGCTACTGGCAATCTCTCTACACTCAGGTATTAATTCTCCTTATCAACACCGGACAAATATAGCAATTCCATTTGAGATGTAAATATGGATTTCTCTGGTAAAATAGGAAAGTTTGATAATAAATGAAAGGG
>NZ_JAUBRO010000096.1:0-8660 GCF_036701945.1 Microcoleus sp. MON1_C1
GGTTTACGCTTCAACCTGATTGCAGGTATCTATAACTATGAACTTAACCTTTCAGAATGACTTTTGCAAGAGGTCTAAGGAAGTTGGGTACTAGCCTATAAGTAATTGAGCGATTGCTAGCAAAAAGTTGTATTTTGTGGCGTTGCTTAATCAGGGTATGAAAAAAATAACTTGAAAATCGCGAATTTTGGTGAATACTGGTTTCTATGACTTGCTGATTTAGCCTTTCATACCCTAAATCAGCAACGGTCGCAAAATTTTATAAAGTGTGAGAAGAGGTATAATATGTATTGCGTGGTGCCAACATTCAAAAAATAAAATTTAAAATCAGAAACTTAAAATCTCAAATCGAATGAGTTACTGCCTAAATCCCAACTGTTCCAAGCCACAAAACCCTCCCGCAGCCAAAATTTGCCGAAATTGCCGTTCAAAACTGCTGCTGCGCGATCGCTACCGGGCTATAAAGGCGATCGGGCAAGGCGGTTTTGGTAGAACATTCCTCGCCGTTGACGAAGACAAACCCTCAAAACCTCGCTGCGTCATCAAACAATTTTTACCCGCAGAAACGCAACTCATCCCATCAGCAAGCAATCGCAACAGCAAAAAAGCAGCCGAACTTTTTGAACAAGAAGCAATGCGATTAGACGAATTGGGCAAACACCCTCAAATTCCCGAACTATTAGCCTATTCCATCCAAGATAGCCGACAATATGTAGTCCAAGAATTTATCGACGGGCAAAATTTAGCACAAATTGTAGAAACAGAAGGCACATTTACAGAAAATCAAATTCAAGACTTACTCAATAGCTTACTACCCGTCCTTCACTTCATCCATTCCCACAACGTTATTCACCGAGACATCAAACCCGGAAACATCATCCGCCGCGCTGATAAACAATTAGTTTTAGTGGACTTTGGTGCGGCAAAAATTGCCACAGGTACGGCTTTACTCAAAACAGGAACCAGCATCGGCAGCCCCGAATACATCGCCCCTGAACAAGCTAGAGGCAAAGCATTTTTTACCAGCGATTTGTACAGTTTAGGCATAACCTGCCTGTATTTGCTAACTCAACTTTCGCCTTTTGACCTGTTCGATCCTGGTGAAGATGCCTGGATTTGGCGACAGTATTTAGCCAACAACCCAGTCAGTGAAGAACTCGGTCACATTTTAGACAAAATGATTGCAAATGCTACCAACCGCCGCTATCAAACGGCTGTTGAAGTATTAAAAGAAATTAATCCCCAATCTGCGATCGATCTAGCAATTCCCCAAACAATTTCCAAGTTAGTTAAACCAGGAAAAGCTCCCGCCCTGCCCCAACACCAAACCTATAACTGGCAATGTCTTCACACCCTAACAGGTCACAAAAACTTAATTTACTCTGTTGCTTTCAGCCCCAACGGAGAAGTTGTAGCCAGCGGCAGCGATGACCAAACAATCAAGCTGTGGCGAGTTGAAGACGGGCAAGAAATAGTGACTCTTACAGGTCATACTAACTCAGTTTATACAGTAGCTTTCAGCCCGGACGGGCTGATGCTAGCCAGCAGCAGCCACGACAAAACTATCAAACTTTGGCGGATGAAAGATGGGCAAGAAATCCGCACCCTGCTCGGTCACATTAACTCAGTTTACGGCGCAGCTTTTAGTCCCGATGGCGAAATTATTGCTAGCTGCAGTTGGGAGAAAACAATCAAGATTTGGCGAGTCAAAGACGGGCAAGAAGTTCGCACCCTTGCGGGTCACACCAACTTAGTTTATTTGGTTGCTTTTAGCCCTGATGGCGAAACTCTTGCTAGCTGCGGTTGGGACAAAACAGTCAAAATTTGGCGAGTCACAGATGGGAAGCTAATTCGCACACTTACAGACCATACAGACTCCGTTCGCTGCATAGCTTTTAGTCCAAATGGAGAGTTTTTGGCTAGCGCCAGCCACGACAATACTATTAAAATTTGGTGGGTCAAAGATTGGCAAGAAGTTTTAACTATCACAGGACATTCTTGGTATGTTGATTCTATTACTTTTAGTCCCGATGGCGATATTTTGGCTAGCAGCAGCAATCAAACTATCAAGATTTGGCGAGTGAAAGACGGTCAAGAAATTTGTAATATTGCGGGTCATACTAACTCGGTCTATTCGGTTAATTTTAGCCCGGAAGGAGAGTTTTTGGCTAGCGGCAGCAGTGACAAAACTATTAAAATTTGGGGATGCGAGGGATAAAATAGTAGAAATTTCTTTATGACTCGGCGGTTGAAACCGCGTCTACACAAACCAAGTCCGCCTGGGCGGACTGAAAAAAACGAGGTAAAACAATGGATACCAGCACGACTTATCGAGAAATAGTAAAACAGGTTATTCTTCAATAGGCTAAACTGCGTTCCTCTCATGGAGACATTCGACTAGATCCGGTGTTGAATGAAACACGCGATCGCTATGCTCTCATGCAAGTGGGTTGGGATAGAGGACGGCGAGTGAGAGGGAATTTAATTTACATTACCCTACAAGATGGAAAAGTTTATATTGAATACGAGGGCATGGAATGTGGCATTACCCAAAATTTGATAGATCAATGTCTTCCAGAAAATGATATTGTTTTAGCTTTTCTTCCATACTCTTTAACAACTTTCAGTACCGTAGTCTAGTGATGCAGGACAAGAGAGCGAACGCAAAGGGCGATGGAAAAATAAAATCATTCTTTTCAATCTATCTGCTTCACTACCTCCAAAGCTAACCCTAGCACCTATGCAATTTGCTCCTCCTTCAATCCCAACTGTCGTAATTTACCAGTCATTTCAATTTTCACTTGATTCGTGCTGTCCTGGTAGTCAGGAGTCGGAGGCTGATTTTATCTGGGGTAGAAGTGGGTAGTTCTGAGCAACTCTTGATATAATTAATTGTGTTGCTCTCCCAAAAATTAGTAGTGTGGCGAGCGCCAAAATTTATATTCAGATTGAATTGCCTTTCTAAAACAGATTCCAGATTATCTTTATCAACGGATTCGCCAAAAGCATTAGATAACATATGCAAAAGCTTGTAACCTACATCCTTAGCATGACCCGCACTACAACCGTAAGTATCTGCAATATCAGAATACTTTTGTCGATTCACTATTCCCTCGATAATTTTACGCTGCAAGTCATTGAGATGTTTGCCTGTCTTCGCGCTGAGCACTTTATCTACAAATTGCAAGATATGGGCAGTGTCCATCCGTAGGGGTGTTAGAGAACCACAGTTAGTAGATCAGACTTTTTCCGTCTTTTTCCGCGTTGCATCCAATTTTAGAAATACCCGTCTTTTTCCGTCTTTTTTTCCTTTTCAGTTTTGAGCGATCGGTCTATGATGTGGAAAAGGATAAAAATCAGCTTCGCTGGAAGAAGGTAGTGTACATCTAATCCCAATCTCCAATAGCGACCTATGGGGCTTTAGTAAGTTGGGAATTGTGATCGCACTTCTAAATTATCTTATAGATTTTGGGCGATCGCTTGTATGGGGAACAAAATTTCATCTATCAGTTTTAAGACTGATGCGATGTCGATAGATCCGTGAGATAGGCTGGTTTTTCGGATATCATCCGATGTTTCCGACATTGGGTCAAATTTTTCGGAAAAAATTTCGACTCAATCCGACTAACAGGGCGATCGGGTTTGAGTTTTGGTTGGGAAGAAGTTCAATAATTCTTCCTTAAGAAGGAGGTACTATGAACCGACAGTTAACTGAAATTGGAGGAATAACGGATGAAACTAACTTTAAAATTTATTTTTATATCCGCTGCTGTGCTGGTTACTGGTTTTAATGTGCACGAAGCAAAAGCGCAATCAGTTAAGTGCTTTGATGTAAGTTCGAGAACAGGTTGGCAATACTTTGACCTTGGGAGTCCATATACTCGCATAGCCAGTGTTAGTGGAGGTTGGTCTGTAGATGCCAGAAGCTATGCTCCTGTTGGTCCTCAAGGCCACAATGAACCTGGGCTAGAGCCGTATAACCAATATAAATACGATGGAGGATATCCTTTTGGTGCGCTATTTGTAGACATTCCTATAGATGGGTATGGATATGTATGGGTGCGGGGGGTTCAACAACTACCTAAACCAATCACTCGGACTGCTATACGAATTAACGATGGTGACAATGCACTAGGAGACAATTCAGGTGTTCTCAGAGTGTGTTTTAATCGATAAGAGGGTAGGGATGCGATCGCCCCTTACTTGTTTTACCGATAGGCGATCGATGAAAAGTGTGGAGGCGATCGCACTCGATATTTTTTCACCGATAGGGTGATCGCCCTATCGGGCTAGACGTTAAAGCGAGTGACTGATAGCCCTCATAACTAAAAATCCAATTTTAAACAGAAGTACGATCGCGCTTCCTCCACCTCTTCAACAACTCCGGCGTCACCAAACCTTGCGGAAAAAATATTGTACCCAAAACAATCAGCACCCCAAAAATAATTAACCGCCCATCCCGCAGAAATTGTGCCAACCAAATCGGCAATCCCTGAATAGTCGCCATTCCCCTTAAAACCTCCGGCAAAGCAGTAAACACCATCCCACCCAAAACTGCTCCCAGAAAACTTCTGCTACCACCTATCAACACAGAAGTCAAGTAAATAATACTAGCATCAAAAGTACCTTGACGCGCGTTCCAAGTATTGAGGAAATGGGCACTAACTGCACCCACAACACCAGCTAAAACAGCACCTAACGTGAAAGCCAGAACCTTATAAAAAGTTGGGTTAATGCCGATTGCATCAGCCGCCAACTCATCAGCGCGGATTGCAGCAAAAGCGCGCCCCACCCGAATCCGTTCCAGCCGATACACAATCGCCATACTTACCAAAAGTAAAGGTAATACAATCCACAAATACTCGATCGGTGTCCCAAACGGTTGCGGAATCCCAAAAATGCCCACAGCCCCGCCAGTGATATCTAGATTCAGCGATAAAACCCGCAAAATTTCCACAAAAGCAATAGTTGCGATCGCCAAATAAATCCCACTTAACCGCAGCGCCGGAATTCCCACTAAAATACCCAGCAACCCCGAAACAGCCCCTGCAATTATCATCTCCAATAACAGCAGTGGCAGCGGAAATAAACCGCCGCTCGTTTGAAACACTGTGGTAGATAAAATCGCCGCAATATACCCACCCAAAGCATAAAAACCAGGGCTAGCCAGAGACAACTGTCCAGTCATTAAAGGCAAATACAGCGACATTCCCAACATTGCACCCAGCAACATCGAGACAATCAGAAACCCATAAGTAGTAAAAAATGTAGCCATTTGATTTTAAATATTTTAGATTAGAAGTTATTAAGGAAAATCGGGTTAGCTTGGTTTCCAATTTGGATTTATTAAGCTAGTCTGAATATGGTCTTCCCACCGACCATTTATCAACAAATAGTCTCTAGCGTAACCTTCTACCACAAATCCCAATCTTTTAAGGAGATTGCCGCTACGCTGATTGTGAGGCATATAATTTGCCATAATGCGATGTAAATTTAACTCTTCAAAAACATATTGAATTGCAATTCTCACAGCTTCCGTCATATAACCTTTACCTTGTTGCGCTTCTGCCAGATTATATCCCAAAAAGCAGAAATGACCGGCACCTCGTACAAAATTATCAAAATTAACGTTACCGACAATATACTCAGGATTAGCCTTCTCAAAAATCCACACTTTTAAAGATTTGTCAGACTTAAAGCCTTGGAAATCTTTCTCTACTTGTTTTTCCCAATAAGTTTTCGTTAAAAAATCCTCCGCCCACTGTCGGTGCCAGGGAGTAAAAAACCTTTGATTGTCTCTGTAAAATTTAATAATTTCGCAAATATCGTCTTGATTGGCTATTCGCAAAAAAAGGCGATCGCTTAGTATTAATGGAACTTCCGAATTCATCAAATTGCCTCTGAGGTATGAATAAATTTTCTAGGTACTTATGTAAAACTCCACAACAGTTTATACGGGCTGGTTTAGCTATAGTCTTTGCTGGAAACCCCTGGTTCCTTCTCAAAACCGCCCTGCCTTATTAGATGTATTGCAAATAATACTACACCTTTTGAATCAAACGCCGTCCAAACAAACCCTGCGGTCTAACCAATAGCATAATAAACAATATGGCAAAAGCAACAGCATCCTTATAAGCCGAAAATTCTCCAGGTACAAAAGCCTCCACCAAACCAATTATAAAACCTCCCAAAACTGCCCCCGGAATACTTCCCAACCCACCAAGCACAATCACCGCCAAACCTTTCAAACCAAAAGCAATACCAAAATACGGCCCAGCAATACTCACACTCGAACCCACCAAACTCCCCGCCAAACCCGCCAGAAAACTGCTCACAAAAAACGTCAACACAATGTATCTATCAGTATCAATACCCAATAAACTCGAAGTAGTCGCATCTTCAGCCACAGCCTGCATTGCTTTGCCAAATTTAGTAAAATTTATTAAGTAAGTTAAAACAGCTACAATCGCTACAGATACCGCAAAAATTACTATTTGAACAGTACGAATCGGAATTGGTTTATCCGCACTCCCGAAGTTAATGGCTGCCGGTAAATAGCCGTAAGTGTTAGCAGGAAAAGTGTAAATTTCCGCACCGACCAGATATTGGATGATATTGGCGATTGCTACAGCTACACCCAAACTAGAAACCACAGTCAGCAGAGGATCCGAGTGTCGTCGGCGCAAAGGTAAAAAAGCAACTCTTTCAACTATTACTCCTACCAAACCAGCCATGACACTTCCCAAAATTAACGCCACAGCAAAAGGCAACTGCACCGGAATTCGAGCGTTAGCCCACAACCCATTAAAACCGAAAGCCCCTCCCATCAGGGCATAAGTGAAATAAGCACCCAAAGTAAATACGGCACCGTGAGCAAAATTAATAATTCCCAAAATAGAAAAGACCAGCGTGTATCCCAGGGCAAAAATAGCATACACGCTGCCGATCGACAAACCATTCAAAAATTGTTGCAAAAACAGAGTTAAGTCCATAACCACTTAAGAAGTGAGCATCACACCAAAATTCTTCAACAACAAATACGTCCGCGATTTTCCCTCTTCCCTCTTACTTCTTTGGTCTTCCTGACACCTGTTACATCCGTTACATCTGTTACAAAAGCAGTCGACAAACTTCCCTCTCCCCTCATTTCAAAAACTCAAACTTACCATTATTGCCATCTGCCTCCATCTTAATCCGTGCCACATAAAACTCTTTCTGATTAATCTCACCTTCAGGGGTAAAAGAAATTTCCCCCAAAGGCGTGTCATACTTTCCACGCAACAACTGCTGATTCAAATTTGTACGCAACTCTGCTAAAGGCTTTTGGCTAACCTTAGACTGAGCATTAAGTGCCTTTAATGACTCTACAAAAACTTGTACGCCAGTAAAAGCCTGAGCGCTAAACTGAGGCGGTTCTTTCTTAAATTGAGCGCGATAAGCATCGCGAAAAGCCTTATTAACTTCATTTTCATATTCCGGGCTGTAGGCTTGGGCAATCAAAACTCCATCACAGAGTGCTTTACAAACAGGAAATAAATTAGAAGTATTCAGACCATTGCCGCCAATTATCGCGCCTTTGTAGCCCAACTCCCGCAATTGCTTAATTAAATTGCCTCCATCGGCGGCCAACCCGGAAATAATTATCAAATCGGGGTTGACATTTATGGCGTTAGTAGCTTGAGACTGGAAATCTGTATCCGTAGTCAAGAATTTTTGGACTGTTGCCAATTCCAGCCCCATATCTTTAACCGTTGTCTGAAAAGTTTCAGTCTCAGATTTGCTAAAAGCATCATTCTGAGCAAAAAACACCGCTACTTTCTTAATATTGGGATTTTGCTTCAGTGCAGCTTTAACTGCATTAGGTGCTACCACGGCCACAGGCGCGGAGACTCTGGCCACATAATCGCCAATCTGGGGAATGCCTTTAGCGGTGTTGGAGGGTCCGAGTACGGGAACTTTTGCGCGATCGGCGATCGGATCTGCACTAAAAGCTTGCTGCGAGAGAGTTGGCCCCACAATACCTACCACCTTATCCTGATTGATCAGAGTATTGAAGGCATTGATTGTCCCTTGTTCATCTCCACCAGTATCTTGGAACACCAGTCTAATCGGCGTCCCATCCACACCGCCCTTATCGTTGAAATACTTCAGAGCAATTTTCGCGCCAGCCACCTGTTCCTGACCGAGCAAAGCCACATTGCTAGTTTGCGCCACCCCAACCCCAACAGCAATAGCGGTAGAGTTCCCCGCAGCCGAACCCTCTGACGAAGTTGCTGGAGATGGCGAAGTGCCTGTAGATACGCTAGTTGATGTCTGGGGAGTGTTCGTCTGACTGCAAGCGCTCAGCAGTAAAGCGCAGGTAACGAACAAGGCAGTAGGGCGAGCGGCAGGTTTTTTCATAAGCGGGCGATCGAACAAATATATATAGACCATCTCTATATAGAACATCTATATGTGCAAATATTCTACCGATTCGCTGAAGAGTCCCGGTTCAAAGTGTATTTCCGAGGTCAAAAAGCAGACCCAAGCCCTAAAGAGGAGTCAGGTTTCGGATAGCCGAGCGGTGAAGGAGAGCCGAAACCGTTGGTGTGTATAGGTTCAAAAAAAAGTCAAAAATATTTTCGCAAAACGCTTGACAACTCTGGGGAGAGTTGATACAT
>NZ_JAUBRO010000097.1:0-3515 GCF_036701945.1 Microcoleus sp. MON1_C1
TCTATCCTTTCTCTGCGCTGTGCTTATCTCAATGGTCAACTTTCCACTTGATATATGTGCAAAACTGAGATGCACCCCCCTCTTCAACCTCAGAACAGCAAATGTACCACAGAAAGTCAAAGACGCCCGCCGAAGTCATTCGGTTAAATCCACAGGGTTGGTACGTCGAAAAAATAGCGGCTCATGTAAATTGGACTTCACAGACAGTCAGAGAAGTTTTGCACAAATGGGAAAAATCTGGTCTAGAAGGTCTTCCGTTACATAGTTGTAAAGTTTCCCGCCCACTTACTTACAACGGCGAATTAATCTTGCAACCGAGGCAGCGGTGGACACGCCTTGCAACAGTTAGAGCTGCTGGATACGCACCCACTGTTTAACAGTTAGAGCTGCTGGATACGCACCCACTGTTTACTGGTCGGTGTCCCCAATGTGAAATGACTTATCCCCAATAGGAAACACCCCCGGTGCATTGGGATTGTTGGCTTGCGGGTGGATGGATGAGTCGGTTTGAGGCGATGGTCGCGACGGTTCTGTTTTGATAATGGCGATCGTTACGCTTTCTAGAGCATTGATGCACCTAACTTTCTAGTTAAGATTAAATAAGTTGAATAAAGAATTATGGTTTTTTCAGTAAGCTAGCTAGTATTTAGGTAGCTTGATTACTGAATGAACTTTCCAGTCAAGTTGTTTACGATAAAAAGCAATTTAATCTTCATGAAAAATCACTACCACAAAGTTGCAGTTGCCTCTGTTTGCACGGCTCTAGGTTTTGTCCTGGGAACCGAAGAAGCTTATTCAGCTACATTTAGCAATTACTACCCTTACCCTCTAATCACTTTTCAAGTCATAGATGGCGACTCTTTTGGTAGCTTTGACGGACTGGGAGATAGGGTGACTGAGCTGGCTTATCCTAATGTGGACAGCGGTAATCTTCATAGTTGGTATGAGGTGGAGAAAACAACTGCTAGGGAAATAGCAGCGTTGACCGAATTCTCTATCCCTGGTTTAACCTGGGCCAGCACTGGTTACCGTACTGATACCAGAATTACCAGCATTACCCGTGCAATCCTTCGGGTTGAGCTTTTGAGTGCGCCAACCGCTGATTCTGGGAGTGAACCTCGCGATCTGGGTATCTTCGGCTATGTAGGAAACGGAACAGCCGAAGCATCAGATTTTGAGGCGGGAGTATTCTTAGATTCTACAGATATCTCAGAATATGGAAAGCAGTTTGCTTACTTTAACGTGACTTCATTTGTTAATGAACGAGTTAGCAACAACAATGAGTTTGCTGGGTTTGCCCTGCGTTCCTTGAAGCAGAATTCCATCATTCTGAATACTAATTATGGTAAAGTCCCACCCACACTGATAGTTAACGGAGAGTTTGAGATAGTTGAATCCGAGCCTGTGCCTGAACCGACCGCAATCTTTGGTTCAGCTATAGCCCTAGGCTGGGGAGGATGGCTGAAACGAAAGCATTCAAGTCCGCAGCATAAAACAACGCCACAAGGTTAATCTACCGTTTGACAGAGTTTAATAAACTTCTCAGTTGCGGGCAACAGCTTGCTCGAAAGCCCACTTGGAAGTGCAGCCGACTAATCCCCCAACAAACACCCAAAACGCGCCTTGAGGCCACACACTTAACACCGCAAACTCATGCGGCCAGGATTGCCACAAGCGAAACATGATTGCAGCGATCGTGGTTAGTAAGACTATTTTGCCCACAGTTGCTTCACCGATCGTCCAACCCAGGTAGATTCCCTGGCAACAGGCGATCGGTCAATTCAATAAACAGCACCAAGTTCAAAAGGCTGATGATGGTGCTGTTGATGTTCTACAAAAAAGTTAGTGAATCCATCCAGGGGTCACAAACTCAAAAACTCTGGGGCGCGGTGGTTAAGTGCGATAATTGGGGTTTTAGGAGGGCAAGTGCTGGGCATCGCAAGCAATGCCAGTTGCGCCCTGCTGATCAGATCTATAAGTGCCTGTTAATTGACGTTATATAGATCTGCTAGATAATATGAGTTTTGACTGGATGTAAAATCGATCGTTCAGATTTTTGATAGGTGGAACCTAAAATGCCTACTTTTGAGGGAACGCAAGAACAGGATTTTCTGACTGGTTGGCAATTGGGCGACATCATCCAAGCCGATAGCCGTAACGACACACTCCTTGGAGACGAAGGAAGCGACTTGCTGTGGGGTAATGAAGGCAATGACTACATTAACGGGAAACAAAATAACGATACTATCGACGCCGGCAAAGATAATGACTCCGTACACGGAGGAAAAGGAGATGACCAGGTATTCGGAGATAGGGGCAATGATATCATTTACGGCGACTTGGGCAACGATATCTTGTTCGGAGGTATTGGCAGCAAGCAACCAGCAGGCGATCGAGCTAATTCTGGCATTTTAGGCAGCCGCGGAGAAGAAGAACTCAATGGCAATGAAGGTAGTGGCAGTTTGGTGGAAAAAAAAGGCAGCGACATCGTTCTCGCCGGCAAAGATGACGATAAACTCTTAGGCGAAACACTTAATGAGATTCTTTACGGTCAATTAGGCAGCGATACCGCTAATGGAAAAACCGACGACGACATCATATTTGCTGGTTTCGGCAGCGACTTAATTTACGAGGGCGAAGACAATGATACTCTCCATGGCGGTGAAGGTTTAGATACAGTTTACGGCGGCACGCAAAATGACATAATTCGCGGCGGAAAAGAAAGCGATCTCTTATTTGGAGATGAAGGAAATGATGTCCTTTTTGGCGATCACGGGGGCGATACTTTAACAGGCGGCAGCGGTGGCGATTTGTTTGTTATCGGCAGAATCGATCACGTTCCGGGCTTTTTTACTACCGGCGGCACAAATCTATCCGATGCTGACATTATTAGCGACTTCGGTCAAGGATTTGACTTAATTGGATTGGACGGCGGCTTAGCATTTCAAGACTTGAGCATTTATCAAGGCAGCAGCAATTTTGCAAACGATACAGTAATTCAAGATCGAGTGACTGGCGAGTATCTGGCTATTTTAAAAGGAATTAACAGTAACGAAATTACAGCCTCTAAATTTACCAGCGAAATTACTCCTATTAGCTCAATATTAGAATTGAGCGAGACGAAGTTTGAAAGAAAAGAAGACGGCACGCCGATCGCTGCAATAACAGTGACACGCAAAGGTGGTGAATTAGATGCAACTGTAGGGGCAACTATATTTATTGTTAATAACTCAGCGACATCCCCCTCGTATGGCAGCGCGACCCCCATAGAGGTCAATTTTGCCCCCGGAGAAACCACTCAGACAGTAACAGTTCCCTTGGTAAATGATGTCGCATTTGAAGGAGGGTTATTTAATTTACGCTTGAGCAACCCTAAAGGAAAGGTAAGAATTGGGTATAGCGATACTGCTGTTTTAGCGATTACAGATAATGACACTCCGCCACCATACGTGTTGATACCGACACCGACGCCATCCATCACTCCACTACCAAGCGATTCGCCAACACCGACGCCA
>NZ_JAUBRO010000097.1:3615-8627 GCF_036701945.1 Microcoleus sp. MON1_C1
TCCATCACTCCAGCACCAAGCGATTCCCCGACGCCGACGCCATCCATCACTCCAGCACCAAGCGATTCCCCGACGCCGACGCCATCCATCACTCCAGCACCAAGCGATTCCCCGACGCCAACACCAACGCCAACACCACCACCAAGCGATTCGCCTACGCCGGCACCAACACCAAGCGATTCGCCTACGCCGGCACCATCCATCACCCCAACACCAAGCGATTCCCCGACGCCTACTCCAACGCCAACGCCGACGCCAAGCGATTCCCCGACGCCAAGCGATTCCCCGAAGCCAAGCGATTTCCTGACGCCAACACCAACGTCCAGCGATTCGCCAACACCAACCGATTCACCAACACCAACGCCAAGCGATACACCAACGCCAAGCGATTCCCCGACGCCAACACCAACGCCAAGCGATACACCAACCCCAAGCGATTCCCCGACGCCAACACCAACGCCAAGCGATACACCAACCCCAAGCGATTCCCCGACGCCGGCGCCAACACCGATACCATCCGTCACCCCAACGCCAAGCGATACGCCGACGCCAAGCGATTCCCCGACGCCGGCGCCAACACCGATACCATCCGTCACCCCAACACCAAGCGATACGCCGACGCCAAGCGATTCCCCGACGCCGACGCCAAGCGATACGCCAAGCGATACACCAACACCAACGCCGACACCGACGCTGACACCGACACCATCCGTTACGCCGACGCCGACACCATCCGTTACGCCGACGCCAACGCCGACACCGATTGCAGATAACGTTCCAGAAATTGACTTGTTCGACGGCACCGCTAACATCGCAGACAATACGGGAACAGTTAATTTCGGTACCGCCGTTTTAGGAACAGAGGTTGTCAAAACCTTTACGGTGAAAAATACAGGCAGTGGCAACCTGACTCTCAACAAAGCGATCGCCCTGCCAACAGGTTTCAGCTTAGTTAGCAGTTTTGGCAGTACAAACCTAACTGCAGGCAGCGAGACTACTTTCTCTGTCAAATTCGATGCAACTGCGATCGGCACTTATAGCGGTCAAATTTCCTTTGTCAACAGCGACAGCGATGAAGATCCCTTTGATTTTCAGATTTCAGGAACACGCCAACCTTTTGACACTACCCCGCCCACAGCAACGCTAAACCCAATTGCCAACATTTCGGCAGGCAGCAATAGCTTGACATTTAATGTCGAATATGCTGACAACACGGGTGTAGATGTCAGCAGCCTCGATAGCAGCGACATTCGGGTGACAGGCCCAAACAACTTCAGTCAGTTGGTGGCATTCTTAAGCGCGACTCCTGGCGGAAACGGCACGCCTCGGACTGCAACTTATCAAATTAACGCCCCCGGCGACAGTTGGGACGCAGCGGACAACGGGACTTACACTCTGCAATTATCAGAATCTCAAGTTTTAGATACCAGCGGCAATGCAGCCACTGCTGTTAATTTGGGCAATTTCAACGTCAGCGCACCTGCATTAGATGCCGAGGTGACGCTAGCAGTTTCGCCCGAGGGCGCGATCGAAGATAGCGGCAGCACGATCGCCTACACCTTTACCCGCACCGATAGCATCAATTCGCCACTGTCTCAACCGTTGACAGTGAGTTTCTCGGTTGGCGGAACAGCTAATTTTGCCAATGATTACACTCAGTCGGGTGCTACCGCTTTTAGTGCCACAACCGGCACAGTTGCGTTTGCAGCGAATTCCGCAACCGCAGCGGTTACCCTAACTTTAGTTGCCGATACTGCTAATGAACCTAACGAGACAGTCGAACTAACTTTGGCAGCAGGAAGCGGCTACACTTCAGGCACAGCAGGCGCGGTGACGGCTGCCATTACCAACGACGATACTCCCCCTACCTATAATTTCAGTGCAGCTACCTTTAATGTGCCTGAAGGGAATGCTGCTAACACCGCCAATGTCGTGACTGTGACGCGATCGGGAGATACATCTACAGCTTCAAGTGTAGATGTAGTCCTGGCAGCAGGTGCTGCCAATCCCGCAGCAATTGGCAGCGACGTGCAAGCAGAACCAATTACCGTTAATTTTGCAGCAGGGGAGACAAGCAAAACGGTACCGATTCAGGTATTAGGCGATGTCAATTACGAACCCGACGAGACAGTAGCGCTGTCCTTTGCCAACTTCACTAACGAGGGAGTCGCGGGAACAGCCAACCCCACTGCTGTGCTAACAATTCAAAACGACGATGCCGAGATTCGCGGCAGCAAGTGGAATGATTTAAATGGCAACGGTCTGCGAGACGCTAGCGAACTCCCAATAGCAGGTTGGACTGTGTTTCTCGACACTAACCAAAACGGCGTACTCGACGGCGGCGAAACTTCTACTGTTACAGATGCTAGCGGCAATTACGCTTTTCCAGGTTTGCCAGCAGGCAATTATACTGTTGCCGAAGAGTTGCAAGCCGATTGGCAGCAAACATTCCCCGGCATCACCGCACAGGCGGTAAACTTTCTCATCCCCCTGCCAACTCGCCGAGACCACGTTTTCGATCCCACCCGAAATCGACTGTACATTACCACTAACACCGGAACAGTAGAGCAATACGACCTCCGCGCTAACGCTTGGCTAGCACCCCTTAAGGTAGGCAATTCCTTAAACGGTGTCGATATTACCCCCGACGGCAGCGCTTTGTACGTTGCTGAAAACCAGCGCAGCGGAGTGCAGGGGTTGGTCCGCAAGGTTGACCTCAATACCGGTGCAGTTACTAACCTCCGGTACAATCTCCAAAGCCTCGAAAGCGGTTCCTGGGATGTGGCGATCGGGGCTAACGGCAAAGGAATGGTAAGTACGCGCTTTGAAGGTTCCGGTTGGACGCCATTTCGCGAACTCAACTTAGCTACCAATACTTTAACGCAGCGGTCGGATGCCGGTTCAGTGTTTGGTCAAGTTAGACAGAACACGCATATCCACCGCAGCAGCGATCGCAGTCTGTTTTTCATGACTGAACCCAACATTTCCAGCGGTCCGATCTTTACCTACAACGGCACAACTGACACCTTTCCCAACCGGGCCGAAACACAAACATTTCACGACAGCAGTCTATCTGCAGTCAGTCGCAACGGTGCCTTAATTGCTTTAGAGTTAGGGGCTGGCATTTCTATCCGAAACCCAAACCTCAGCCCAATTACCACCCTCAATAATGTAGACGGGGGCTTGGCTTTCGACCCAACCAAAGATATCCTCTATGCTGTGAATTCCACAACAAATCAAATCATCGCCTTTAATACAAATACTTGGACTCAGTTGTTCAGTCTCAATATTGGCGAAGATGTTCCTAACTCTACACCGTTTAATAACGGGGCGATGTCTGTCAGCGGTGACGGAAAATTTCTGTTTCTGTCAACTCCCAGCGGCGTGCGAATTCTGGGTTTGCCCGGGTCAAACGTTCCGCAAGCGCAAACAGTTAACCTTGGTGCCAATCAACTCGCTGAGAATGTCAACTTTGGCAACAGACAAACTGTACAGCTAAACGAAATTCAAGGTACAAAATGGAACGACCTAAACCGCGATCGCACACAAAATGCTGGCGAACCAGGGATTCCAGACTGGACTGTCTTTCTCGACACTAACCAAAATGGCGTATTGGACGCAGGGGAAACTTCTACGATAACGGATGCTAGCGGCGATTATTCCTTTGCGGGTTTGGCCGGACCGAGAACTTATACAGTTGCAGAAGCGCTGCAACCTGGTTGGCAGCAAACATTCCCCGGTATCAGCGGTGCCCCGGCAAGCATTCTCATTCCGGTTGCTAACGATCGCGATCACGTTTTCGACCCGACGCGGAATTTGCTATACATCACCACCGGTGCGGGAACTGTGCAGCGGTACGATGTCGCCACGCAGACTTTGTTACCACCACTTGTTGTTGGCACTTCGTTAAACGGTGCTGACATTACTGCAGATGGCAGCGCTTTGTACGTTGCTGATAATCAAACTAGCGGGACGCAAGGTTTCATTCGCAAGGTAAATCTCGCTAGCGGGACTGTTACCAATATTCCTTACACTCTCGATTTTGGAGAGGTCGGTGCTTGGGACGTGGCAATCGGTTCCAACGGCCGGGGAATGGTGAGCACACGCTACAACGGTTCAGGTTGGGTGCCGTTCCGGGAACTCAACTTAGCTACCGATACTTTAACGCAGCCCTCGGGTGTCGGTTCGCCTGGCTCCGTCAGACAGAACACACACATCCACCGCAGCAGCGATCGCAGTCTGTTTTTCATGACTGAATCCAACATTTCCAGCGGCCCGATCTTTACTTACGATGCTGTGACTAACACCTTTCCCACCCGGAATGAAACTGACTCTTTTCACGACGTTACTGTATCTGCGATTAACCGCAACGGTTCACTAATTGCAATGGAATTAAACGATGGCATTTCTGTGATGGATCGCAATTTTAATGCTGTTGAAAATCTCGCGGGCGTTAACGGGGGCTTAGCGTTCGATCCGACGAGGGATATCCTTTACGCTGCGGATTCTGTTGCCGATGAGTTGATTGCTTACGATACCAATACTTGGGATATATTATACAGCAGGAGTATCGGTGAAAATATTAATGCTTCCTCGCCCTTTGTTAATGGGGGGATGTCGGTTAGCGATAACGGACAATATCTGTTTTTGTCTACTCCTGCAGGGGTACGGATGTTTAATTTGACTGGTACTGGGCTGCCGGAAAGGTACAAAGTAAATGTGGGTTTCGGTCAAATCGAGCAGGGAATGAACTTCGGCAATGCGATTTAGAGTTTGTTTTGTTTCGATCGCACTTTTAAATTATCTCGTCAATTAAGGTCGATCATTCTGGCTCTCCTGAACTTATGGTTATAAGTTTATCTAATCACAAAAGCAAGCTAATACGCGATTCCTAAAATTATTAAAATTAGAAAAACCATACCCTTGTCGCATTATCAACCCACATTCCGCACCCCAACTGTCACATGGGGTACGGACTGGCAACGGCTCGTGAGTTGTGGGTCTGGCAACCA
>NZ_JAUBRO010000098.1:0-8426 GCF_036701945.1 Microcoleus sp. MON1_C1
ATTATCAGAGCACACTTTTCCATCATGGGACGCTCGTTGACTATAAGGTTTTAACCCGAAATATTCCGCCTGATTATTTGTAATCCTGAGCGACCCAACTACAGATTTTACTGTTCGTGTTCTTCCTGTTTTAATTCCTGATGCTGTTGAAAAAAAAAGCTACCTAATTCTGGTCCCACTTCTGATAATATTTTTTGACGGAGAGTTTTTTCGATACATTCAAAATTTGACAGTTCGGTTGAATCTGTATTTCTGTAAAGAATGGATGCTACCTCTTTTAAGTGTGCTTTTAGGCGCTTTTGGTCTTCGGGTGTCATTTTTTTCCCTCATCTTTTTTCACAGTTTTACTAGCTTTTTCATTTTCGCGCTTTTTTCATATATTTGCAAAAGTGAGATGCACCCACACTAACTTTAGCCAAGACATCTTCGTGCGCGACTTGTCAACCAACACCACCGCCCGCGTCTCTGTTTCAGGGGCCGGCAATCAGGGGAATAGCAACTCCCGATCTCCCTCGATCTCCGGTAACGGGCGGTTTGTCGCGTTTGCATCTGATGCGTCCAACCTCGTACCGGGAGACACTAATGCTCCTAACCAAGACATCTTCGTGCGCGACTTGTTAACGAATACCAACACCCGCGTCTCTGTTTCTTCCACAGGCAATCAGGGGAACGACAACTCCGGTCGTCCCTCCATCTCCGCTGACGGGCGGTTTGTGGCGTTTGGATCTGGTGCCACCAACCTCGTGCCGGGGGACACTAACAATCGCAACGACATTTTCGTGCATGACTTGTCAATAAATACCACTACCCGTATCTCGGTTTCAGGGGCAGGCAATCAAGGGAACAGTGGCTCTGGTACTGCTTCCATCTCCGCCGATGGGCGGTTTGTGGCGTTTTCATCTGAGGCATCCAACCTCGTGCCGGGGGACACTAACAATAACGAAGACATCTTCGTGCGCGACTTGTTAACCAACACCACCACCCGCGTCTCTGTTGACTCAGCAGGCAATCAGGCGTTTGGCCCCTCCCGCGAGTCCTACATCTCCGGTGACGGGCGGTTTGTGGCGTTTTCATCTTTGGCCTCCAACCTCGTGCCGGGGGACACTAATGGTAACCGGGATATCTTCGTGCGCGACTTGTCAACCAACACCACCACCCGCGTCTCTGTTGACTCAGCAGGCAATCCGGGGAACGGCCAATCTTACGCCCCCTCTATCTCCAGCGACGGGCGGTTTGTCGCATTTTCATCTATTTCCAATCTCGTACCGGGGGACACTAACAATCGCGACGACATTTTCGTGCGCGACTTGTCAACCAATACCACCACCCGCGTCTCTGTTTCAGGGGCCGGCAATCAGGGGAACGACGGCTCCTTCTCTCCCTCCATCTCCGCCGATGGCCCGAGAGTAGTATTTTCATCTGGTGCCGACAACCTCGTGCCGGGAGACACTAACAATCGCAGCGATATCTTTGTTGCTGACATCGGCAACACTCCCGGCGTCATCAATACTCCTAGTAACAACATCAACGGCACGAACGGCAACGACAACCTGACAGGCACTCCCAGCAGCGATAATATCAGCGGTTTAGACGGCGATGACGCACTCACCGGCAGACAAGGTAACGATATCCTTATCGGGGGCGGTGGCAGCGACAACCTGTTTGGCGGCAAAGGTTTTGACACCCTCAACGGCGGTTTGGGAAACGATAATCTTGTCGGCGGCGCGGGCAACGATGTATTTGTTTTAGGTGCGGGATTGGGAATTGATACCATCTCTGATTTCGCCAACTCTCAAGATACCTTTCAATTAATCAATGGCTTGACTTTCGGACAGCTATCAATTTCCGCTGGAACGGACGGCACATTAATTAGAGTAGCCAGCAGCGGTGAAGTTTTAGCTGCTTTGACAGGCGTTGCTCCCAACCTCATCGGCTCTGAAGATTTCATCTCGGTCTAGAGATGGTAAACTGGTCATTTGTGAAATTACTTTTACTCAGAGGGACATCATGATTAAACTTGGCAAACAATCACTCGCATTAATAGGCACATTTCTTGCAGTTTTGCAACCAGCATTTACCGCTTATTCACAAGAAAGCAACAGCGAATTTAGCAAACTTCAATCCTTATTAGAAGCAAAAAAATGGTACGAAGCCGATCAAGAAACAGTCTCTCTGATCCGCAACAACTCCGCCAATCTGTCTTGTCCGAACCTCCGCGCGATCGATCAAATGTGGATGCAATCGAGCAATGGCAAATATGGATTGACTCCGCAGTTAGAGATTTGGCAGAAAGTGGGCGGTTCTAGCTGTCGAACTTGCGAAGGTCAAATTCAAGAATTTAGCAAGCAAGTAGGATGGAACATGAGCTCCCAAGTAAGTCCTATACCAGGCGAGTTTCCTGCCCAGTATCCAACTGTGGCTTCATTAAGTTGGCAAAGTTATGTTGACAGCGATAAAAGCATAACTAGGTACAGTCTTTTTGCTGGCGCGCAGACATGGCAAGCGTGGAGAGTTACAGAATTTAACCTGTTTTCTACTTTTGCCAATTGCGGCAAGTAACAGTTGTAGGACGGGCAATGCCCAGACTTCCACGTCGGAGTCGGGATGGGATTTCTCGATCGCCTCGACTCTTCAATCTAAAATCTAAAATCTAAAATAGTAGGACTATGGCATTCGCCAAATCTTAATAGTGCGATCGGGACTGCCGCTCACAAAAGTCTTGCTATCATCTCTGGCAATAGCAATCGAACTCACAAACTGACTGTGGCCAGAAAGAGTGCTTCTTTCTTTTCCCGTCTTCAAATCCCAAACTATAATATCTCCGCCCCCGCTGATCAAAGTGCGACTGTCCGGGCTAAAGGCGATCGTCCTCACCGAGCTCGAATGCCCTTTAAAAGTGCGGGTGCGCTTCCCGTCTTGCACATTCGACAAACGGATCGTATTGTCGGTGCTAGCACTAGCCACAATTTGCCCGTTCGGGCTAAAAGCCACAGCATTAACCGGGTCCCGGTGACCTGTGATAATTCTTCTGACTTCTCCGGTACCGAGATTCCACAAACGCACAGTCTTGTCCTGGCTGCCGCTAGCGAGAGTTTTACCGTCCCGGCTCAAAGCGATCGCGTTTACTCCTCCGGCGTGGCCGCTCAACGTCCGCAACCTGCTGCCGGTTCTGACATTCCACAAGCGAACAGTTTTGTCATCGCTGCCGCTAGCGAGAGTTTTACCGTCCCTGCTAAAAGCGATCGCGTTGACGGGGGCTTTGTGAGCCGGAATCGTGCGTATCCGTCGCCGCGTCTTCAAATCCCAGATAATCACATTATTGTCGTCGCCCCCGCTGGCCAAAATCGAGCCGTCCGGACTCACCGCCACCGTATTGACCGATTTTTTAGAATGCACCGAATCGAGAGTCCGCGGCGGGCCTCCCGTCTTCAGATTCCAAATTCTAATCGTCCCAAAGCTTGCGCTCACCAAAGTTTGACCGTCGGGGGACAGGGCGATCGCATTTACACTCCCGACCTTATCCAAACTTTTTTGCAAAAACTGACTGCTAGGTAAACTAGAAAGCAGCCACACCGGGTTTGCCGGAAACACCCCGTAACGCAGCGAACCGTAAATTTGAGACGCGCCAATACTCACCATCAAAACAGCCGTGCCCGCCAGCAACTTCTTTTTCCAATCAAAAACATCTTTCTCGGCCTTTTTCAATCCCGAATTCAGAGGTCTGAGGCGGTTTACAGAAGTCTGCTTCTTCACCTCAGGCGTCCCGGAAGTTGCGCGAAGTTTAGTTTGCCCCGTCGTCGGCAACTGAGTAGGCAACTGACTTTCCGCGCCGTCGAGATTAATTTCCTCCAAGCACTGCAAAACCATCTGCGGGCTTTGAGGTCGATTTCCCGGAAAAGGCGCCATCAGATAATCGATTACATTAGCCACGGCGTCGGAAACCTGAGGAGCTCCTTTGCGCCACATTAATCTGCCCGTGCGCGGGTTCTCTGGAAACGCAGTCGGAGGCTTTCCAGTCAGCAAATAAACAAAAGTGCGGCCCAGAGCAAAAAAATCTGACTGCGGAACCGCCTTACCATTAGTTTGTTCCGGCGGCGTGTAGCCCGGGGAAACAATACCAGTCACATTTTGCCCCTGGCCCACCTTAGCGAAATAAGTCGCCGACACTTCCCGAGCAGTCCCGAAGTCAATCAGCACTAACTGCCCGTTTGGCTTGCACATAATATTGTGCGGCTTGATATCCCGATGGAAATAGTTGAGGCGGTGAACTTGGTCTAAAATTTCCGACAGTTGTTTGAGCCAGTTCACAGCTTGTTCTTGACTGATGGGGCGGCCCCGATGTTTCAGCCAGTCTTGCAAATTGGCCCCAGCAATTTTCTCCATCACCAGGCAGTGAAAAGACTCTGTGCTGTGAGCGGGTGTAAATGTAAAATAACCGTCGCGATCGACTTTTGGAATACCTGGATGTCTTAGCCTGACCAACACGTCGGCTTCTTGCTTAAACAGTTCTACAGCTTTGGGATGTTCTTTCAGCAGGACTTTGAGCACTCTTCGGGCGCCGTTGTCGTCCACTTCAAATGTTCTGCCAAAGCCGCCGCCTCCGAGAGGCGCGACTAGCCGATATCGACCTTGCAACAAAAGTTCAGACCCGCAGTGGATACACACGGATTTGCCAGAGTTGGCTGGATCGGAGGGATTCGGACATTTGGGATTGAGGCAATAACTCACAGAAGCCACATAACCCTGATTGAGGTTGCTCTATCAAGTTTTACTTGGACACTGCTATACAAAACTTGGCTAAACTTATCTAAGCTTCACCATTCAACTAGAAGTATTTTCTAGAGGGTCTGATTCCTGCTTCTGCCAAGAGAGTCGGCTCTTACTTGTCCACAGGCGTAAATTCGGGTGGAGCAGCACCCTATTTTTGAATTCTGTACAACTACTTATTATTGTGGAAGCTTTTAGCCATTGTTTAACCATTATTTTCAACCAATTTAACGAATCGTGGTATCCCGTTCGACCTTTTTATAGGCTGGTCAGTTTTAAATCGACCGTCGTTTACTCTTCCTGAAAATTTTTCCTGCATATTTTGGGCATTATTCTGAGAATGTTGCACAAAACTGCGCCTCTGTCAATATGCTTGTCATCAGCAGCTAGGAGGAAGTTTAATCAAGTATTAAGCGATTAGATTAACCTCTGTCCCCTCTTGGTGAGTGAGATTTTTGATTCAGCTTGGGTTACTTGCCTTGACAAGATTACTCAAGCCGCATTAGAGGTGTCTTCTCTAAAATCGTTAATTCCGGTATGGCATACCGTAGTTGATTAGTCCTCTTTATCTAGTTCGGTTTTTGTTCAAATACGAGTTTTCCTAGACGGCAACACCGTGTTTGTGGGACGACGTACTCAACAATAAGAGTACGAGGTTTTACATTGTCTAGTTAGACTCAATTTTCAACTTATGACGATCGTAGCACACCTAGTAAAAGACTCATGAGCACCCTTCATTGAAATCTTACAGCCTCTCTGAAGTCAAGGGAGGCTTTAGTCTCGCTTGACTTGAGCATCCCGTGTTTTTGTATAACCTGTGGCACTGCGCTCTAAAGATCGGGTTGATGCCAAAGGTTTTGTTGTTTGTCACACCCGATCGAGGTCACAAATCCCTGATGACAGCAAATAATGTACAAACACACCAGAACTAATAACGAGGGAGCAGCTACATTTCAATTGTACGATCGCAACCACCACTCTCGAAGAAAGAAGTGAGAGTAGGGGAGTGGGGGAGTGAGGGAGTGAAAAAATCTGCCTTCTTCCTTCTTCCCTCTTCCCTCTTCCTTCAGCAGAAGAAAGCGTTTTAAACAAGTCCCTCAATTACCGGATGGAAGTAGAACGCCAGCGCCAAAACCGTATAAGCTGCCAACAGCAAAGTACCTTCGAGCCAGTTAGAGTTGCCGTCTGAACTGATAGAATTGGCGATCAGCACCGACACCGCAACCGCTACAAGTTCAAACGGGTTGAAATTCAAGTCCATCGGTTTGCCCAAGACAAAACCTGCCAAAACCAACACCGGGGCAACAAACAAAGCAATTTGCAAACTCGAACCCACGGCCACAGAAACTGACAAATCCATTTTATTTTTCATCGCCACCGTCACCGCCGTCGTATGTTCGGCCGCATTACCAATAATCGGCACTAAAATCACCCCAGTAAATAGTGATGTCAGCCCCAAACGCGCCGTCGCTTCTTCCAGAGTACCCACCAGCAGTTCCGACTCGACAGCTACCATCAGGGTACAGGCCAACAGCACCCCAATCCACAGCGGCAGATTGACTTTGTGGTCTGGACTGTCTGGTGCTAAGTTACTTTCGGCTAATTCTTCAAGCATTCCTATTTCTGCCACCCCTGCATCGTACAGATAACTGTGGGTTTTCATCGAAAACAGCAGCGTCAGCACGTAGACGATAATCAGGACTACAGCAACAGCGCTAGAGAGGTTCTGCATAGTTTCGGGAGGGATGCCAATAGAGGTGGCATTAACTGCCGTCGGCACCAAAATGGCAATCACCGCTAAGTTCATCGCTGAAGCGTTCAACCGGGCGACTGTCGGCTGAAATTCTTGTTCTTTGTAGCGCAAGCCGCCCAGCAGCATCGCAAATCCCATCACCAGTAGCAGGTTGCTCATAATTGAACCGGTGATGCTGGCCTTGACAACATCTATTAGTCCGGCGTTGAGGGCGACGATACCGATAATTAGTTCCGTGGCATTTCCGAAGGTAGCGTTCAGCAAACCCCCCAAGTTGGCACCGAGGACGACGGCGATTTCTTCGGTGGCTGTCCCCATCCAGGCGGCTAGGGGGATGATGGCTAAAGCCGAGGTGATGAAGATTGTGGAGGATTCCCAGCCGAGAAAGTGTCCGGCGATGGAAACTGGGATAAATAACAGCAGGCTGGAAATAATTGTATTTGTGTTTAGCATTTAGATTCTCAAAAGCTGCCAACCGTCAATCATAGCCTGTGGCCAAATGAAAAAAAGGGCGAGGGCGAGGGATTTGGGTGTTCGCTGAAAGCTGGGGGTGGGCGATCCTCTTCGAGGGCTTCGCTAACGGGCGATCGCTGCATTGCCGCTTTCACGGATATGACAAACTAAGAGAGCGATTTGTTTAGCCGATCGGTTCAATGGATTTTTGTATTCGATTAGCTTCCTTAGAAGACATTCCTAAGCTGACAACTTTAATTCCTGATTCTGCTAGAGCTTTGCAAGCAGGCTACTATAGTTCAGAGCAGATTGAAGGCGCACTGGGCACAGTTTTTGGGGTTGACAGTAAACTGATTCAAGACCAAACATACTTTGTTGCTGAGAACAATCACCAAATTGTTGGTTGCGGTGGTTGGAGTAAGCGTAAAACGCTTTATGGAGGTGATTTAGGCAAAAATAATCCAGAAGACAGCCTGCTCAACCCAGACAGCGACTCGGCAAAGATTCGTGCATTCTTTATTCATCCAGCATGGGCGCGTCGAGGAATTGGAAGTCAGATTATGCGAGTATGCGAACTGGCTGCTGAGCGTGCTGGATTTAAGGAAGTTGAGATGATTGCGACGCTGGCGGGAGAGCCATTTTACACAAAATTTGACTATCAGGCGATTGAGCGGTTTGAAATTGCTCTGCCAAACAGTCAGTTCCTCCCCGTTGTCCGTATGTTTAAGAGCTTTGGGCGCAGCCCGTAAAATATGAGGCCTAATAAAATCTGTTTCGGTTAAAGGCGATGGTAAATCAATGAGATGACAAAAAAAGCAAATAATTATCAACCATGTCAATAAAAGTAGATTTTTTCAAAGTAGAAGTCGTCCCGCACGATCCAAATTGGCGCAGCGCCTTTGAAACTGAGTCGAAACTGATTGCACTTGCACTTAGGGACAATGTGGTTGCTATACATCACATTGGTAGCACAGCGATTCCACAAATTTATGCAAAGCCGATAATTGATATGTTAGTTGAAGTTAAAGATATTATAAAAGTCGATACACAGAGTTCAGAAATAGAGGCATTAGGTTATCAAGCAATGGGTGAGTTTGGGATATCCGGTCGTCGTTATTTTCGCAAGGGTAATGAAGCAGGGATTAGAACACACCAAATTCACGGGTTTGAAGTGAACTCAGCGCAGATAGAGCGCCATTTAGCGTTTCGAGATTATATGATTTCCCATCCTGAGGACGCGCAGCAATACAGCGAACTAAAGAGAAAACTTGCCCAAAAATACCCTGATAATATTCAAGGGTACATGGACGGAAAAGATGGTTTCATTAAAGCAATGGATCTGAAAGCGGCTAATACCAATTTTTTATGAGGCCCCGTAGAATCCGATCCCCCCTAGCCCCCCGCGTCCGGGGGGGGACAAGAGTCCGATCTTTCGTCCCCCGACTATCAGGGA